>NZ_JBLWIF010000007.1:0-129309 GCF_048381575.1 Tepidibacillus sp. LV47 | reverse complement strand
AGCGCCGATGGTACTTGGACCGAAGGGTCCTGGGAGAGTAGGACGTTGCCAGGCAAGTGGGAAGCTAACCGTTTTTGGTTAGCTTTTTTATAAAAAAGAAGAAAGTAAAAATTTTTAACCTACCACAATCCTTGAGATTGTGGTATTTTTCATATTTGGACACTAACATTTTGAAACAAATCTTTTTTGATGAACATCAACATTGAGAAAAATTCAAAAGTAAATATGGAAGAAAGATTCGACCAATCGTAATCAAGGAAGTAGAGAAATTTCGAGATTGTGGTAATTTGAAAAAAGGATTTAAGCTATTTGTTTGTAAAGGATGCCACGATGTTCGTAAAGTTCCTTATCGTTGTAAAGGTCGTTTTTATATAACTTGCTCGGTTGGGGAGAGTGAAGAGTGGAGCAGGTTGTTAACAGAGAATGTCCTATAGACAATAAAGGACCGGGCTACGCCCGGTTTTTCTTATGTTATACGAATATCCGAACATTTATCAATTATATTTAAAATTTGTTCGTAAAAAAAAACAAAAAAGGTATTCTCATTTCTAAAAAAATGGAGTATAATTCGTCTTAAATCAAAAAATCATATTATCCACTCATATAATTGAAGAATATGGCTTCAAGTTTCTACCGACCACCGTAAATGGTCGACTATGAGTGAGGGATAAGTATTGTCTTCGGAGGATAACTCGAATGACGGCTCACTCATATTGCTGTTGTTCGAGTTTATTATTTATTGACTATGATCATACCACATGGAGGGGAACGCATTGGAACGATTAAAGCAAAAGATTTTAAACGAAGGTTGTATTTTATCCGAAAATGTCCTAAAAGTCGACTCCTTTCTTAATCATCAAGTGGATCCATTCTTAATGAAAGAAATTGGAGAAGAGTTTGCAAAACGGTTTAAAAACCAAGAGATTACCAAAGTATTAACCCTAGAATCATCAGGTATTGCACCAGCGCTAATGACATCCCTTATGTTAAAGGTACCACTTATTTTTGCAAAAAAGAAAAACCCTTTAACTTTAAAAGAACAAGATGTAATCACAGCTGAGGTCTACTCATATACCAAACAGGAAACAAATACAATTGCTGTCTCACGAGAGTTTTTAAAAGAGAATGATCAAGTTTTAATCATTGATGATTTTCTCGCAAATGGGGAAGCGGCTTTAGGATTAATTCGGTTAATTGAACAAACGGGAGCGAAAGTGGTAGGTATTGGTATTGTTATTGAAAAGTCTTTTCAAATCGGTAGGGAAAAAATTGAAAAAGCAGGTTATCGAGTCGAATCGCTCGTCCGTATTCAATCCATGAAAAACAACCAAATTCAATTTTTCGCAAAAGAAGTCCTTCAATAACAAAATATAAAGTCCTGCGGTAATATGTAAAAACCCTAAATCAACAAAATTAGAAATTAAAAAATAACCAAAGGACTTTTTAGAAGGTGTTGTTCTCCTAATAATTCACCTTCCTTTCTAGGCGTGTAGATTTGGTCGTTGCGTAGCAGCGCATCAATCAAATGCACAAGTTTTCTCGCTGTTAGAACGAAGGCTCTTTTATGCTGATGAATTGGTACTTCATGATACTTTTTCAGGTAATAATCGCGAAACTCTCCCGATAAGGGTAAGTGAAAGAGCTATTGTTGATTAAGAAAAATTACTATTTATTATCATGATGAATCGATTTTTTACGGGATTTGTTCGCGCGATCTCTATTCTCATAGGAATTATTGGTGGAACGATCGTTGCCTTTTTCCTTGGAATGATCGATTTTCATCCTGTTTACGAATCTGCATGGTTTCATTTTGTTCAACCCTTTTATTTTGGTTTGCCAACTTTTCAATTAAGCGCGATCATTACTATGATATTAGTTGCCATTGTTAGTATGATCGAATCAACGGGAGTATTTTTAGCTTTAAGCAAAATTATGGAACAAAATGTTTGCCCAAAAGATTTAGCTCGCGGTTAGCGAGCTGAAGGATTAGCAATGATTCTTGGAAGTATTTTTAATGCGTTTCCCTACACCACTTCTTCCCAAAAGGTTGGACTGGTTCAAATGACAGGCGTAAAAACAAGAAACGTAATTATAGTAACAGGTCTTATTTTAATTGGCTTAGGTCTCATCTCTAAAATTGGCGCATTAACGACTTTGATTCCAACACCCGTTTTAGGTGGTGCAATGTTACCGATGTTTGGCATGGTGATTGCTTCTGGGATCAAAATTTTAAGTGAAGTCGATTTTTCTCGCCATGAAAATCTATTTATTATTGCTAGTTCGGTTGGGATTGGCTTAGGAGTTACCGTTGTACCTAACTTGTTTACCTCATTACCTCAAGGATTGCGAATCTTAACAGATAATGGAATTGTAGCAGGTAGTCTTACCGCTGTGGTACTCAATCTTATCTTCAATATGGGAACGAAAAAATCGAAAGTTACTCTAAGAACAAAAGTTGATGTTGCTTAGTGAGCAGGAATTTTTCCTTCGACGACGAATATATTTAGAAAACCGAAATATTCGCGTAGGAGGACAAAGAATGATTGCAATTATAAATGGAAAAATTAATACCATTACTCAAGGAATCCTTGAAAAAGGGAGTATCCTCATTGAAAATGGGAAAATTAAAGCGATAGGAGAAACTTTAGAGATCCCAAATGATGCAAGAATAATTGACGCTACCAACAAATGGGTTACTCCTGGGATTATCGATGCTCATACTCATTTAGGAGTATACGAAGAGACGATTGGCTGGGCAGGGGCTGATGGGAATGAAATGACCGACCCGGCCACTCCTCATGTCCGTGCAATGGATGCCATTAATCCCCATGACCAAGGGTTTAAAGATGCCGTTCGCGGTGGCGTTACAACAGTTCAAATCATGCCTGGTAGTGCGAACGTGATCGGTGGGGAAATGTCCATTGTTAAAACTTATGGCCGAGTTGTAGAGGAAATGATTGTGAAAGAATTATCTGGAGTAAAAATCGCTTTTGGTGAAAATCCAAAACGCGTTTATGGTGAAAAAAAACAAATGCCCTCCACACGTATGGGAACGGCAGCAGTACTTAGAGAAAACCTGGTAAAAGCGCAAAATTATTTACGAAAAAAAGAAGAAGGCAAGGCTGATCCCGCGAAAGCTCCAGAAACAGATTTAAGAATGGAGACTTTAATTAAAGTATTAAAACGAGAAATTCCTGTACGGGCACATGCTCATCGAGCAGACGATATTATGACAGCCATTCGTATTGCTGAAGAATTCCAGTTAGATTTGACCCTAGAACATTGTACGGAAGGACATTTAATCGCTGATATTATTGCCGAAAAAGGGATTCCTGCAGCGGTAGGTCCAACCATGACAAACCGTTCCAAGATCGAACTTGGAGAACGAGGTTGGCATACACTTGTCGCTTTAGATCAAGCAGGGGTACCGATTTCCATTATTACCGATCATCCTGTGATCCCTATTGAATATATCACCATTGCTGCAGCTGTTGCTGTAAGAGAAGGGTTAAGCGAAGAAACAGCATGGAAAGCTTTAACGATTAATCCTGCAAAACATATGGGAATTGAAGATCGTGTCGGTTCTTTAGAAGCAGGAAAAGATGCCGATATTGTCATCTGGTCTGGTAACCCATTTGATTATATAACAAAAGTTGAAATGACCATGATTGATGGGAAAATTGTCTATCAACGAGATAATATAAATATATAAATATGTAAAAAAAAAGGAGCTCAGATAAGAGCTCTTTTATATTTAGTCCTGATCTTACATCATTTGGAAAGAAAAAAAATACTTACCGTCCATAAGGCGTGAGAGATGATTAATGGGACAATGGTTTCATACTTCATGTATATATATATCCAACCTACGACTAATACCATGTATGAATTGCTTGATAATGGTTCTGTCATTTTCTCAATTCCCATCTATGTTCGTCTGTAATAACCATCATGACTGTAAAACAATAAAAGTTTACATGATAGATTATAGCAGTAGCAAAAAAAAAGAGTTAACAGCTAAAAATATAAAAAACTTCTACAAATATTGGATATATCCTGTTGTAAATTGTTATAGACACTTTTATGAGGCTATACCCTGTTTGATGATCCTTATATAACTAAGATATTCTAAAGTGGTTATTATTAAACTGAAGGAGTGACGTGAAATGAAACTAGGTTGGATTGGACTTGGCAACATGGGAGTTCCTATGGCAACTAATTTAAAGAAAGCAGGGTATGAATTATATATTTATAATCGTACTAAGGAAAAAGCGAAGGAATTAATTGAATTAGGCGCAATTTTTAAAGAGACGCCAAAAGAGCTTACAGAAAGTGTTGATGTTGTGATCACCATGGTTTCTGATGATACAGCGGTCAGGGAAGTTTATACAGAAGAGTCTGGAGTCTTAGCTGGACTTACGCCAGGGAAAATTGCCATCGATATGAGTACGATCTCCCCCTCTACTTCAAGAGAAATTGCGGCATTATGTGCAGAAAAAGGGGTAAAGATGCTTGATGCGCCAGTATCTGGTAGTGTTGCACCGGCAAAAGCAGGGGAATTGGTGGTTTTAGTTGGTGGAGATAAAGAAACGTATGAAACCTGTAAACCGATTTTTGATGTAGTCGGAAAAGCCTCTTTCTATTTAGGAGAAAATGGCGCAGGTAGTAACGCCAAATTAGCAATTAATAGTATGCTTGGCATTTATATTCAAGGATTAGCTGAGACGGTTCTATTTGCAGAACGTGCAGGAATTCCTAGGGAAACAATGCTTGAAATCGTGAAACTGAGCGCAGTTGGAGCACCAATCGTAAATATCAAAACAGCGAGTATTATTGAAGATCAATACCCGGCAGCATTTGCCTTAAAACATGCAACCAAAGATCTTCGCCTTGCAATGGAAAAAGCGAAAGAAATGGATATCCAATTCCCATTGATTGAAAAGACAGCGAGCACCTATCAAGCTGCATTAGCAGCAGGCCTTGGCGAATTGGATTTAATGGCCATTCTTACTTACATTACACAAGAATTAAAAAAATAAACCTTATCATTCATGTTTGTAGAGAGAAAATCGAACTATGATGGAAAACAAAAAAAAAACGTTCGGCTTTTTCTTGACAGCTTGATTATTGGTTGTTACACTAGGGTTAGAAACTAAATAGAACTCGTATAATGTCGGGAATATGGCCCGAGAGTCTCTACCTAGTAACCGTAAATTACTAGACTACGAGTGAAAGTGAACCTAGGGATCTGCTAATGCAAGACCAAGTGGTTCAGACATGGTTTCATGTCACACCGAAGGGATAAAAGCCCAGGCGGGTAGGTTTCTCTCGTCCTTTTTCTGAGGAATCTACCCGCAAATGGGCTTCTTTTTTTAGCCGAATAAGAAAATTAAAGGAGAGAGAAGAGATTATGGCAAAGGTAATGATTGTGGTGGGAAGCGATTCAGATTTACCTGTGATCAAAGGGGCAACTGATGTATTACGTCAATTAGAAATTTCATATGAATTAAGGATTTCTTCAGCCCATCGGCTTCCTGAACAAACTGCCTTGCTTGCAAGAGAGGCAGAGGAAAAAGGTATTCAAGTGATTATCGCTGGAGCAGGAATGGCTGCCCATTTACCTGGAGTAATCGCTGCTTATACAACAATCCCTGTGATAGGAGTTCCCATTCAAGGGGGTGCTTTACAAGGTGTTGATGCCCTTTATTCAATCGTTCAAATGCCAAAAGGAATTCCAGTTGCTACGGTTGCCATTAATGGAGCATATAATGCGGGAATTCTCGCAGGACAAATGATTGCTTTAACCAATCCTGATATTGCAAAACGCTTAAAACAGATGAGAAGGGCGATGGCGGATGAAGTCAAAGCAAAAGATCAACGTTTACAAGAAATAGGGATCGAACAATATATAGAACAAAGGTAATTTTATGCGATGAATGAAAAATAAGGGAGGGATCATTGATGATTGAACGATATACAAGACCGGAAATGGCTGCAGTTTGGACGGAAGAAAATAAGTTTAGGGCATGGTTAGAAGTAGAGATTTTAGCAGCTGAGGCTTGGGCCGAATTAGGAGAAATCCCAAAAGAAGATGTTGTTAAAATCCGTCAAAACGCCAAAATCAATCCTAAGCGAATTCATGAAATTGAACTAGATACCAAACATGATGTCGTAGCCTTTACCAGAGCTGTTGCCGAAACCTTAGGACCAGAATCAAAATGGGTCCATTATGGCTTAACCTCTACTGATGTTGTCGATACGGCCTTAGGATATTTACTTAAGCAAGCTAATGAAATCTTACTTAAGGACATTGAAGATTTTCTTCAAGTGCTAAAAGAAAAAGCTTTAGAACATAAATATACCGTGATGATGGGAAGAACCCATGGTGTTCATGCAGAACCAACAACTTTTGGTCTTAAAATGGCACTATGGTACAGTGAAATGAAGCGCAATTTGGAACGTTTTAAACGAGCGATGGATGAAGTCGCTTATGGCAAGATTTCAGGAGCGGTTGGAACCTTTGCTAATATTCCTCCTTTTATTGAGGAATATGTTTGTAAAAAGTTAGGCTTAAAACCAGCGCCTATTTCAACCCAAACCTTGCAACGTGATCGCCATGCCGAATATATGGCAACCCTTGCCTTAATTGCTACATCGCTAGAGAAGTTCGCAACCGAAATTCGAGGATTACAAAGAACAGAAATTAGGGAAGTTGAGGAGTTTTTTAGTAAAGGACAAAAGGGATCATCAGCCATGCCCCATAAACGAAATCCAGTTGGCTCTGAAAACATTACAGGTTTAGCCCGGGTATTACGTGGATATATGGTTTCCGCTTATGAGGATGTTTCCTTATGGCATGAACGGGATATCTCCCATTCATCGGTTGAACGAATTATTCTTCCTGATGCAACAATCTTGTTGAATTACATGCTTCGTCGTTTTAGCGATATCGTGAAAAATCTTACCGTTTACCCAGAAAATATGAAACGAAATATGGAAAAAACGTTTGGTTTAATCTATTCGCAACGAGTTTTACTCACCTTGATCAACAAAGGGTTAAAAAGAGAAGAAGCTTATGATCTCGTACAAAGAAGGGCAATGCAAGCCTGGGAAGAACAGAAAGCTTTTAAAGATTTACTAAAAGAAGAAGAGATCATCCAAAACCTATTATCTGAAGAAGAACTAAATAAACTATTCGACTATCAATATCATCTAAAAAATATTGACTTTCTTTTTAAACGAGTAGGTATAGAAGAATAATGTTAATTTGTATAAAAGAACGATAGAGGAGGATTCATATGGAGAAAAAAGAATTGGTCTATGAAGGGAAAGCAAAAAAAATTTTTTATACGGATCACGATGACTATTATTGGGTTGAATATAAAGATGATGCAACTGCTTTTAATGGTGAAAAACGGGGAACTATTGTAGGAAAAGGAGAGCTAAACAATCGAATTAGTTCCATCTTTTTCACACTATTAGCAGAACAAGGGATCGAAAACCATTTTGTAAAGTTATTGTCTCCTACAGAGCAAATAGTAAGGAAGGTAAAGATCATTCCTATCGAAGTTGTCATCCGCAATCTTGCCGCTGGCTCCCTTGCCAAACGTCTTGGTTTGGAAGAAGGAACACCACTTCGCCATCCAGTCATTGAATTTTATTATAAAGATGATGAGCTAGGAGATCCGCTTATCAACTCCTCCCATATTTCTGTCCTCCAACTTGCTACGCAAGAACAATTAGAAGAAATAAAGACCATTAGTCTCAATGTAAACAAAATCCTTACCTCTTATTTAGAAAAAAGAGAAGTCCTTCTTGTCGACTTCAAATTAGAGTATGGATTAACAACAGATGGGAAGTTATTACTTGCTGATGAAATCTCTCCTGATACTTGTCGTTTTTGGGATGCAAATACGAAAGAAAAGTTGGATAAAGATCGATTCCGTCGTGATTTAGGGAATGTCGAAGAAGCATATCAAGAAATTTTACGACGCTTAGGGGGAGAAAGTCATGTTTAAAGCAAAAGTTTACGTTACCTTAAAAAACGGAATTTTAGATCCTCAAGGGAAAGCGGTAAAAGGTGCATTACAATCATTAGGGTATGATGAAGTAGCGGATGTACGTATCGGCAAATTGATTGAATTACAGTTAAATACGGGTCAAAGAGAAGTTGCCGAGGAACGAGTCAAGGAAATGTGTGAGAAACTATTAGCCAATCTCGTCATTGAAGATTACCGATATCAACTAGAAGAGGTGGCATCATGAGATTTGCGGTAGTTGTCTTTCCTGGTTCCAATTGTGACGCAGATATGGTTCATGCCATTGAAGATGTGCTTGGCGAAGAAGTAGACTATGTCTGGCATGAGGCGGATGATTTAAATGATTATGATGCTATCCTTCTTCCTGGGGGTTTTTCCTATGGTGATTATCTGCGTTCAGGAGCGATCGCAAGGTTTAGTCCAATTATGAATCAAGTAAAAAAGGCGGCAGAGGAAGGGAAACTTGTATTAGGTGTTTGCAATGGTTTTCAAATCCTTTTAGAAGCAGGTCTTCTGCCAGGCGCAATGAAAAGAAATGACAATCTGCAATTTGTCTGTTCTATTGAAACGATCATTGTAGAAAATAACCAAACCCCCTTTACCTTGGAATATGAAAAAGGGGAGGAAATTCAAATCCCCATTGCTCATGGAGAGGGAAATTATTATTGTGATGAGAGATTACTAGAAGAATTACAAGCAAATCAGCAAATTGTTTTTCGATATAAAAGAAATCCCAACGGTTCGGTTAATGATATCGCAGGAATCATTAATAAACAAGGAAATGTATTAGGTATGATGCCACATCCAGAACGGGCAGTATCTGAATTATTAGGCTCCGCCGATGGCAAACGATTGTTTCAATCCATTTTACGTTATTGGAGGGAACGCTATGAAGTTTGAGCCAACCCCGGAAGAAATTGCAAAGGAAAAGATTTATCTTGATTTAGGATTAAAAGAGCATGAATATGAACGAATTGTTCAGTTAATCGGTAGAAAGCCAAATTATTTAGAACTAGGTTTATTTAGTGTGATGTGGTCCGAACATTGCAGTTATAAGACATCAAAACCAGTCTTGAAACGGTTTCCGACAAAAGGAGAAAGGGTATTACAAGGGCCAGGTGAAGGTGCAGGAATTGTCGATATCGGAGACAATCAAGCGGTTGTATTTAAAATTGAAAGTCACAATCATCCTTCAGCTATCGAACCTTATCAAGGAGCTGCAACAGGGGTGGGAGGGATTATCCGCGATATCTTTTCGATGGGAGCAAGACCAATTGCTTTATTAGATTCTCTTCGGTTTGGGCCGTTAACAGATCCAAGGAGTAAGTATCTTTTTTCCCATGTTGTTGCAGGAATTGCAGGTTACGGGAACAGCATCGGAATACCAACAGTTGGTGGAGAGACGGTCTTTGAAGAGTCTTACAAAGGGAATCCTTTGGTCAATGTCATGTGTGTCGGACTTATTGAACATCACCAAATTAAAAAAGGGATTGCCAAAGGAGTTGGTAATTCAGTCATGTACGTCGGAGCGAGTACGGGGCGAGATGGGATCCATGGAGCTACTTTTGCCTCAGAGGAATTAACAGAAGACTCCGATTCGAAACGTCCTGCGGTTCAAGTTGGCGATCCTTTTATGGAAAAACTGCTTTTAGAAGCGACATTAGAATTGTTAGAGTTAGGGATCGTAGAAGGGATCCAGGATATGGGGGCAGCTGGCTTGACCAGTTCCAGTTCAGAAATGGCAAGTAAAGCAGGGAATGGAATCGAACTTGATCTATCCAAAGTGCCTAGACGAGAACCCAATATGACCCCTTATGAAATCATGCTTTCAGAGTCGCAGGAACGAATGTTACTCGTAGTGAAAAAAGGGAAAGAAAAAGAGGTAAAACAAGTATTTGACAAATGGGGATTATATTCTGCTGTGATCGGTCGAGTGACAGATGATGGACTTTATCGTTTAATTGATCAAGGGAAAGTGGTTGCAGAAATACCCGTACGAGCACTTGTAGATGAAGCTCCTGTCTATCATATGCCAGCAAAAGAACCGGAAGAATACAGGCAGAATCAAAAAATAGAAAAAATCAATGTTCCAACCTTTGATGATCTAAATTCTATCATCCTTGATCTTCTTTCAACCCCAAATCTTGCTAGTAAAGAATGGGTATACCGTCAATATGATCATATGGTACGCACAAGTACGGCCGTTTTACCAGGAAGCGATGCCGCTGTCATCACCATTCGTGGTACAAATAAGGCTTTAGCGATGACCACGGACGGAAATGGGCGATATATCTATCTTGATCCGGAGATAGGAGGAGCCATTGCCGTAGCCGAAGCGGCACGAAATCTAGTCTGTTCTGGTGCAGATCCTCTAGCGATCACAGATGGTATCAATTTCGGAAATCCAGAGAAACCAGAGGTATTTTGGCAATTTGAAAAAGCAGTTGATGGGATGAGCAAGGCTTGCATGGAACTAAATACCCCCGTAATTGGAGGAAATGTTAGTTTTTATAATGAAACAAATGGAAAGGCGATTTATCCGACACCAATCGTTGGGATGGTCGGTTTAATCTATGATACGAAACATATTACAACGCAAGGATTTAAAGCAATTGGTGATCGGATTTTATTATTAGGAGATACCTATGATGAATTAGGAGGATCTGAATTTCAAAAATATGTATATGGAAAGATCGAAGGAAAACCACCACGAATCAATCTCGATCAAGAAAAAAAAGTTCAACAAGTTGTATTACGATCAATTCAAGAAGGGTTGGTTCACTCTGCTCATGATCTCAACGATGGTGGCTTAGCTGTTGCAATTGCCGAATCTTGTATCACAGGAAATTTGGGAGCTAAGATTTTCCTTTATGGAAATTTGCAAAAAGAGAGTTACCTATTTAGTGAAAGTCAATCGCGTGTCCTCCTTTCTGTAGCGCCAAATCATGTAGAGAAAGTGGAAAAAATCGCCAAAGAAATAGGCGTTTCTTGTCAAGATATTGGGGAAGTTCAAGCAACAACCTTAGAGATTCAATATAACGATCAAAAAGTAGTTCACCTCTCCGTAGATGAAATCACCAAGGTATGGAAGGAGGCTATTCCATGTATGATGAACTCACTTTTGACAAAATAAATGAAGAATGTGGCGTTTTTGCTGTATTTAACCATTCCAAAACCCCTCAATTCATCTATTACGGGCTGCATGCCCTTCAACACAGAGGACAAGAAAGTGCAGGGATTGTTACTTCGAATCAACAATCATTTACTTTTCATCGGGGAATGGGACTTGTCACTGATGTTTTTCACACCAAGGAATTGGAACAACTTAGAGGGAATATGGGGATTGGTCAAGTACGCTATTCTACGACAGGAGAAAGTTCGTTGCAAAATGCACAACCCCTTGTGTTTAATTATCGTGGAGGAGAATTAGCAATAGCAACCAACGGGAATCTTGTCAATGCAATGCAGATTCGCCGTCAATTAGAAAGGCAAGGTTCGATTTTTCAGACGACAAGTGATACAGAAGTGATTGCCCATTTAATCGCAAAATCCATGTATGATGATATTGAAGATGCAGTAAAAGAAGCTTTAGGAATGATAAAGGGGGCTTATGCCCTACTGATTATGACAAATGATAAATTAATTGCTGCCCTTGATCCCAACGGTCTTCGCCCACTAGTCTTAGGGAAGATTGAGGATGGATATGTCTTATCTTCTGAAACTTGTTCCTTTGATACAATCGGTGCCGAATATATTCGTGACATTGAGCCAGGAGAAATGTTGATTTTTGATCAGCAAGGAATGACATCAAAACGCTTTACCATACAAACAAGAAGGTCGATCTGTAGTTTTGAATATATTTATTTTTCAAGACCAGATAGTGATATTAATGGGATCAATGTTCATTTAGTAAGAAAACGATTAGGTAAGAAGTTGGCAGAAGAACATCCAGTTATAGCAGACGTGGTTACTGGGGTTCCTGATTCCAGTATTTCGGCAGCGATTGGCTATGCGGAAGCTACTGGGATTCCATATGAATTAGGACTCATCAAAAACCGCTATATAGGGCGTACGTTTATCCAACCGAGTCAAGAACTTCGCGATAAAGGCGTGAAAATGAAGTTAAGTGCGGTTAGAAAGGTTGTCGAGGGGAAACGAGTCGTGATGATCGACGATTCCATCGTTCGTGGAACAACCAGTGGTCGAATTGTGAGGATGTTAAAAGAAGCAGGAGCAAAAGAAGTCCATGTACGAATTAGCTCTCCTCCAGTCAAAAACCCTTGTTTTTATGGAATTGACACATCATCACGGGAAGAGTTAATTGCTGCTACGAAAAATGTTGAAGAGATTCGTCAATGGATTGGGGCGGATTCTTTAGCTTTTCTCAGTATTGAAGGGTTGTTAGAGGCAATTGGTCAAGGGAATAAAGATTATTCCCATGGTTATTGTCTAGCTTGTTTTAATGGGGAATATCCGACAGAGGTGTATGACGGATTGTTAGCAGGTCAAAAAATAAAATGACCGAGATGGAGGAGGAGTTATGAGAGATCTATACAAAGAAGCTGGGGTCGATATTCAAGCAGGTAATGAAGTAGTACGAAGAATCTCAGGTCATGTACGAAAAACGTTTCGCAAAGAAGTACGTACAGATCTAGGAGGGTTTGGTGCACTTTTTTCATTACCCATTAATAAATATAAGCGGCCGATTCTGGTCTCTAGTACAGATGGAGTAGGGACTAAGTTGAAAATCGCCTATGAAATGAATCGACACGATACGATTGGAATTGATGCAGTTGCGATGTGTGTCAATGATATTCTCGTTTACGGCGCTGAACCATTATTTTTCTTAGATTATTTAGCAACAGGCAAGCTTCTTCCTGAACAAGCTGAACAAGTTGTATCGGGAATTGTTGAAGGATGTCTACAAGCAAATTGTTCTCTAATTGGCGGGGAAACGGCGGAAATGCCGGGAATCTATCAAAATCATGAATATGATGTAGCCGGATTTGTCGTTGGTATTGTCGAAGAGGACCAAGTGATTGACGGAAGCTCAATCAAACAAGGTGATATCCTTATTGGTCTTGCTTCAAATGGTCTTCATAGTAATGGTTTTTCCCTTGTTCGCTATCTTTTATTTGAGAAAAATCACTTTCAACTAACGGATCAAATTGAAGAGTTGGGTGAACCACTCGGCGAAGAATTGCTTAAACCTACACGAATTTATGTGAAAACGATTCTCAACATGTTAAAAGAAGTTTCCATTAAAGGAATGATTCATATCACAGGCGGTGGTTTTATTGAAAACATTCCAAGAATAATACCCAAAGGATTACAAGCCAATATACAATTAGGTTCTTGGGAGATCCCACCGATTTTTTCGTTTCTGCAAAAATTAGGGGAACTTAAGCAAGAGGAACTTTATCGAACCTTTAATATGGGAATTGGCTTTATTTTGGTTGTGGCGAAGGAAGAAAAGGAAAAAGTACTCCATCTAGCAGAACAACTGGGCGAAAAAGCATATATCATTGGTGAAATTGTAAAAGGAGATCAAGAAGTAAAACTTCTTAGTGAAAGAAAATGAAGAAAATCGCTGTTTTTGCCTCTGGCTATGGTTCAAACTTTCAAAGCCTTGTTAACGCCGAAAAAGAGGGGAAATTACATGCTCATATCGCGTTATTAGTTACGGATCGGCCAGATTCCTATGTGGTTGAAAGAGCGAAAAAAGAAGGAATTCCTATATTTGCATTTCGCCCAAAGGAGTTTATAAATAAATCTCAATACGAGCAAATGATCATTCAAAAATTGCAAGAATACAAGATTGATTGGATTGTGTTGGCTGGATATATGCGAATTGTGGGGAAAGATCTATTAGAAGCGTATCCCAATCAAATCATCAACCTTCATCCTTCACTCCTTCCATCATTTCCAGGGAAAAATGCGATTGAACAAGCCTATCAATATGGAGTGAAATGGACAGGAGTTACTGTTCATTTTGTGGATGATGGAATTGATACAGGGCCTATTTTGTTACAAGAAGTGGTTGAGATTCGCGATGATGATACTATTGAAACCTTGGAAGAACGAATTCATCAAGTGGAACATCAACTATTGGTAAAAGCTGTAAACCTTATTGTTGATCCATCGTTTCAGTGGGTTAAAAGAAAATAATGTAAAGGAAGGAGAAAAGAATGAGTAAGAAAAGAGCGTTAATCAGTGTTTCGGACAAAAGGGGAATTGTAGATTTTGCAAAGGAACTCGACACATTAGGCTTTGAGATTATCTCAACTGGCGGCACCAAGAGAACATTAGAAGAAGCTGGGATAGCTGTTCGCTCGATTTCGGAAATTACGGGATTTCCAGAAATTATGGATGGTCGGGTAAAAACATTACATCCCAATATATTTGCCGGCTTACTAGCAATCAGAGAAAATGAAAGTCATATGCAGCAAATCAAAGAGCAAAACATTCAACCTATTGATCTTGTTGTTGTCAATCTCTATCCATTTAAGGAAACCATTTCAAAACCGAATGTAACTTTTGCAGAAGCCATTGAAAATATTGATATTGGCGGTCCATCGATGTTACGTGCTGCAGCAAAAAATCATCAGGATGTGATCGTCATTGTCGACCCTAAAGACTATGAGCTTGTTATAAAAATGATCAGAGAAAATGGGAATGTAGATCTTAGCACGAGAAAACAACTCGCCTTAAAGGTATTTCAACATACTGCTGCTTATGATACGATTATTTCTCAGTACCTTGCCGAACAACTGGAAGTGGATGCACCTGAACAATTAACATTAACCTTTGAAAAAGTACAAGACCTTCGTTATGGTGAAAATCCTCATCAAAAGGCTAGCTTTTATCGCCAAAGTCTAGCTAAGGAAGGGCTCGCATTTGCCAAACAATTACATGGCAAAGAATTATCGTATAACAATATCCAAGACACCAATGCAGCATGGGAGATCGCTAAAGAATTCACAGAACCAGTGGTTGTTGCGGTGAAGCATATGAATCCCTGTGGAGTTGGAGTTGGCGATAATCTCCTTGAAGCCTTTACTAATGCTTATGAAGCAGATCCCGTATCCATTTTTGGTGGAATTATTGCTACCAATCAGATCATTGATGAAGAAACGGCAAAGAAATTAAAAGAGATTTTCCTAGAGGTAATTATTGCACCAGGTTTTGAAGAAAAAGCTTTAGAGATATTAACGACCAAGAAGAACCTTCGTCTGTTAGAGTTAAAAGAAGAAGAGCATAATCCGAAAGCGAAAAAGATGATATCTGTTTTGGGCGGTTTATTGGTTCAAGACCAAGATCAGCGGCCGTTATTGGATGAAGACTTGACTGTAGTCACGAAAAAGGCACCAACAAAAGAAGAAATGGAGCAATTACGTTTTGCTTGGAAAGTGGTCAAGCATGTCAAATCGAATGCGATTGTCTTGGTCAAAGGAAAACAAACGATTGGTGTTGGTGCTGGACAGATGAATCGTGTTGGAGCTGCAAAAATAGCAATTGAGCAAGCAGGTGAAAAGGCAAAAGGTTCAGTTATGGCTTCTGATGCATTCTTCCCGATGCCAGATACAGTACAAGAAGCAGCGAAAGCGGGAATTACCGCAATTATTCAACCAGGTGGATCGATTCGCGACCAAGATTCCATTGCTGAAGCAGATAAGCATGGGATTGCAATGGTGTTTACAGGAATTCGCCATTTTAAACATTAAAAGATTTCTACGGGGGAGTAGTGATTGCAACGTGACTTCGCTTTTCGTTCCTTTTTCCGCAACTCACAACTCCCTAAGATGAAGAATAATAAAACCCTTTATAGTGTAAGTAAAAGAGAGAAATGATGAAATGTTTATGTAGGATAAATAGTGGAATATGGAAGAAGAAAGAAGGTGGAGATGGAATGAAAGTATTAGTTGTTGGACAAGGCGGAAGGGAACACGCTTTAGTCAAGGCAATCAAACAGAGTAAAAAGGTAGAAAGGGTTTATTGTGCACCAGGGAATGGGGGTATTGAACAAGATGCCATTTGTTTACCCATTCAGGAAGATGATTTTCCAAGATTAGTTGAAGCTGTACAACAATATCAAATCGATCTCACGGTGGTAGGTCCAGAAAATCCCCTTTTTGCTGGAATTGTTGATTATTTTCGAGAACGAGGACTTGCAGTGATTGGGCCAACGAAAAAAGCGGCTCGAATTGAAGGAAGCAAGTCTTTTGCCAAAGAATTAATGGTGAAATATAACGTACCTACAGGAAATTATCAAGTGTTTGACGATGCAGAAACAGCTATACAATATGTAAAAGAAAAGGGTGCCCCCATAGTCGTAAAAGCGGATGGGTTAGCAGCAGGAAAAGGAGTCGTTGTAGCCCATTCTACGAATGAAGCTATAGCAGCGATTCAAAATATAATGGAACACAAAATCTTTGGTACAGCTGGGCAAAAAATTGTGATCGAAGAATATCTTGAAGGTGAAGAGTTAACGGTGATGGCTTTTGTCGACGGGGAAAATTTCCTAGTCATGGAGCCAGCTCAGGACCATAAACCTGTTTATGATGGTGATCAAGGTCCAAATACAGGAGGAATGGGAAGCTACTCACCTGTTCCACACATGAAAAAAGAGTGGTTAGAGCAAGTAAAAGGCAAAATTCTTGAACCAATGATTAAAGGAATGGCTCAAGAAGGATTTCCCTTTAAAGGAATCCTCTATGCTGGTTTAATGATGACGAAAAATGGACCCAAAGTAATTGAATTTAATGCCCGTTTTGGTGATCCAGAAACCCAAGTGATCCTTCCCCGATTAAAAACGGATATTCTTGATATTTTTAAAGCGATACAAAACGGTTCCTTGAATGAGATTCAATTAGAATGGGATACGCGTGCTGCCGTTTGTGTGATTATGGCTTCACATGGATATCCTAAAGATTATGAAAAAGGAAAACTAATCAAAATTAACGAACCCCTTCTTCCAAAGGAAACAGAAATCTATATGGCAGGTGTAAGAAGAGAGCAAGATCATTTACTTACTAACGGTGGCAGAGTTCTTGGGGTTACGGCACTAGGAGCAACAATACAAGAAGCTAAAGAGAGGGCATACCAAGGAGTTCATGCGATTTCTTTTGAAGGTGCCCATTACCGCACAGATATCGCACAAAAAGCGATAAAATAGCTCCCTTACAAAACCTGAAATGGCTTGTATGTTCTAATGCTACTCCTAACATTTCGGCTTTCCTTGAATAAACGGTTGGTAAGAAATCGCTTAACAAAGTCGTAGCTTATTGAATCATACAAGTCAGGGAGACGAAGATATGGGTTTGTATATTCCATAAGCAGCGACTTTTGAGAGTGCAGAAATACACGGACAACGGAGGGTTGGAATATACAAACCTATTTTTTATGCGGCTTCGATTCCTTATTTAAATTTATGTTTTCTAAACAAAATGTGAGGCTTATTGGCTAATTTGAGATGACGAATTTGCCGAATCTCACAGTTTATATCTGTATCAATTGAAGGAGTCTTTGGCAGAGTAAGAATTTGGCTAGGATAAACACTATGATGTCCAACAACTAAATAACTGATCACACTTGCGATCGAGGCATAGATGGCAACCTGAACTCCGAATAACTCCATTGCCATAATTATGGCCGCTAAAGGGGTATTTGCACTGGCAGCTAACAAAGCAACCATACCTATTGCCGAATACATTGCAAGATTCCCGTCAATCAATTGAGCCCATGCATTTCCTAAAGTAGAACCAACAAAGAAGATCGGTGTTAAGATTCCTCCGCTTCCGCCAGAGCTTAAGGTAACTGATGTCGTGAAAATTTTAACCAAGAAAGAAAGTTCTGTTACCTCTTTTCCTGCTAATGCACGATCGATTACATTCGTCCCTAAACCAATGAAGTCTGTGCTTTTGGTGACAATGACAATCAGAATTAAGAAAATCCCGCCGATGATTCCTTTTAAAGGTTTATAAATGGGGAGTTTTTCTTTAAACCATTTTTCAAAAAAGTCTAATGTCTTAATAAAAAGCAAAGCAACTAATCCAATGATAATTCCAAAGATGATCATATAAAAAAACATTTGAAAATCATTTTTATTGTCTATTTTAATCAAGTAATGGAAATGATTAGCTCCAAAGTATTTATTAATAAAAAAACTAATATATGAAGATATTAGGGCAGGTAAAAGGACGCGATAAGAAAAATTTCCAATATATAAAACTTCAGCTGCAAATATTGCTGCTGCAATCGGTGTGCCAAATACACCGGCAAATCCTGCGCTAATTCCACAAATGACAAAGCGACGGTAATCATCCTTATTCAGTTTCAATACATTTGCAAAAAAAGAAGCTGTTCCTGCTCCTATTTGAGCACTAGGACCTTCTTTACCTGCTGATCCCCCGAAGGTGAGAGTAATCAAAGTGGCTAAAGTTTTAATTGGCACCACTTTCAGATTAATTTTACCGTTTCTTTTATGCACCGCTTCAATAACCTTTTCTGTCCCATGACCTTCTGCTTCAGGAGCAAAGCGAGTCACAAACCAACTACTAAGAAAAAGTGCGAAAGGAATGAGGAGATAGTAATGATGCCAAGATGAAACTTCTTTCGTACTGTATGCAAGAAGATTCAAAAAAAGAGAAGTTGTTCCCCCTGCAGCCACACCCGCAAAAGTAGAAAAGATGATCCATTTTATTGTACTTGCCAGTAGGACCGATTCCTCTAATATACTTCTATTTAATTTTGACACTCCTACCGCCTCCATATTTTATGTTAACACTTTAACGTAACCCATTCAATGGAAATCCCCTTTTTTTGTTGTTCAGATCATTAGATCGATTTTATTTCTATTGTGACATTTTTCACAGAGTTTATATTGATAATTGAGTAAACTAAATGACGAAGTAAAGCAATCATAAAAATTTTGAGAAGGAGAGAAGAGCGGTATGAGTATGTTTTGTTATCAGTGTCAAGAAACAGCCAATAACCAAGGTTGTACAGTCGTTGGTGTTTGTGGAAAAACTGACGAAGTAGCAAACTTACAAGATTTACTGATCTATGTTTTAAAAGGGATCTCCATATATGGAGTAAAAGCAAAAGAACTTGGAATCTATGATGAAGAAACAGGAATCTTTATTGCCAAAAGTCTATTTTCAACAATTACGAACGTAAACTTCGATCCCGTTGTGTTTGAAAATAAAATTAAAGAAGCGTTAGAAGTTCGCGAAAAGATGAAGAATAAATTCATGGAAGCTTATAAAGCTAAATTTGGCAAGGATTTTGCCGAAGAACTTCCTGAAATGGCAACATGGTTTAGTGATGATGTGGCTGAATTCCGGAAAAAAGGAGAAAAAGTCGGAGTATTAGCGACAGAGGATGAAGATATTCGTTCCTTAAGAGAGCTTTTAACTTATGGTCTAAAAGGGATTGCAGCATATACTGAACATGCCAATATATTAAATGAGCGAGACCCAGAGATCTTTGCCTTCATTCAAGAAGGTTTAGCAGCGACTACCGATGATTCACTAAGTGCAGATGATTTAGTTTCGATTGTCTTGAAAGCAGGTTCTGTTGCCGTAAAAGCGATGGCTCTTCTAGATAAAGCCAATACAGAAACCTATGGTCATCCTGAACCAACGAAAGTCAATATCGGCGTTCGCAAACGTCCAGGAATTTTGGTTAGTGGTCATGATTTAAAAGATTTAGAGGAACTTCTTGAACAAACAAAAGGTACAGGTGTAGATGTATATACTCATGGTGAAATGTTACCTGCAAACTCCTATCCATTCTTTAAAAAGTATGATCATTTCGTAGGTAACTATGGTAACTCTTGGTGGGAGCAAACCCGTGAGTTTGAAGCCTTTAACGGCCCGATTCTTATGACCACAAACTGCTTAGTACCACCAAAGGGAAGTTATGCAGATCGAGTATATACAACAGGCGTTGTTGGCTTTCCAGGATTAAAACATATTCCCGATCGTAAACCTGGCGAACAAAAAGATTTCTCTGCAATCATCCAACATGCGTTGAAATGTGATCCACCTACCCCAATCGAACAAGGGAATATAATGGGTGGATTTGCAAGAAATGCGGTTCTAAGTATTGCAGATCAAGTGGTAGATGCGGTAAAATCAGGTGCCATAAAAAAATTTGTAGTTATGGCAGGTTGTGAAGGTAGACACAAAACAAGGGAATATTATCGTAATTTAGCAAAAGAACTACCTAATGATACAGTCATCTTAACAGCAGGTTGTGCGAAATATCGTTACAATAAGTTAAATCTTGGCGAAATCAAAGGAATTCCCCGTGTCCTAGACGCAGGACAATGTAATGACTCTTATTCATTAGTTGTTATTGCCCAAAAATTAGTAGAGGCTACTGGGGTAAAAGATATCAATGAACTTCCTCTTTCCTATGACATTGCATGGTATGAACAAAAAGCGGTTGCGGTATTGCTTGCACTTCTTTATCTTGGTGTTAAAGGAATTCGTTTAGGTCCAACACTCCCGGCATTTATTTCTCCAGGAGTATTAAAAGTATTAGTTGAAAAGTTTGATATCAAACCGATTAGTACAGTAGAAGAAGATCTAAAAGCGATTATGGCTGGTGTTTAATCGATCGATATGCCTCCCCTTTTATCTCCTCCTTATAGTCGAGTAGGCTTTCAAGCTTACTCGACTTTTTAACATATAGGATGTTGGCTTGTATGTTCTAACCCTACTCCAATCCCTTGCGGCTTAGAAGGAAATTTTTCCTTTAGGGCGAATTGTTTGATAGGGGATTGTTTAAAGAAAGGTGGAATTTTTAGTGAAGAAGAATATGATGATCATCCTTAGTTTTTTACTCATCATTTTTTTTGTCGGTTGTGCAAAATCATCACCACAAAAAACACCATTTTCTAAAAATAAGGAACCAATGGAACATCTCAATCCTGAACCAGAAAAACCCCTTTATTATGCTCCTTTAACTGGACTGCCTGTAGATCATGAAATCAATCAACGAATAATCGGCGTGATGATTAATAATCATTTTAAAGCAAGACCACAAAGCGGGCTGAATCAAGCGGATATGGTTTACGAAATCCTCGCAGAAGGAATGATTACCCGTTTTTTAGCGATTTATCACAGTCAAGAACCAGAAGTAATTGGGCCTGTTCGAAGCATTCGTCCATACTATCTTAAAATCATGAAGGAATTGGATTCTCTAGTTGTTCATGCGGGAGCAAGCACAGAAGCTTATGCTATGCTGAATAAAGGCGGTTACCCTGATGTTGATGGCCTCGTAGGGGAAGGGAGATATTTTTGGCGGGCAAAGTTTCGGGAAGCACCACACAATTTGTATACAAGTGCTGAGAAAATTAAACAGTATGCAAATGACCATCGATATCGTCTTGTTGGAGAGATTCCAACCGTTAAATTTTTAAAAGAAGAAGATACTGTTACAGGTCAAGTTGCAAAAAATATTACGATCCAATATTACTCCAAATATATCGTTGGCTATGAATATGATGAAACAACGAAATTATACAAACGGACGATCAATCAACAACCCCATATAGATCTTGAAACAAAAAAACAATTAACGGCTAGAAATGTGCTTGTGATCCGTGCAAAACATTGGTCCATCGGCAATACCAAAAGAGGAATTGACATTGATGGTCCTGGTAAAGGATATTTATTCCGAAACGGTGTTGGCCAAGCTATTGATTGGAAAATGGAAGATGGAATTATTCGCGCCTATGTCAATGGTATTGAACAAGGATTATATCCTGGGCAGACATGGATTATTGTGATAGAACCCCAGATGGTTGTCTCCTATCAGTAGACAATTTATTGTTTTAGTGTGCGAAAATATGATATAATAAAGCAAGGATGTAATCGTTTGCACTGTTGTAAGATCATTATAAAGCTGGCTTGTATGTTTCTATAAGCGCGACTTAAGCGAGCGAGCTTTCCAACCGACTGTTCATTCAGGGAAAGCCGTAAGGTTAGGAGCACGTTAGAACCATACAAAGCATTTAGCTCATACTATTCTTTTCCAAGGTAATGTGGTAATCTATTATCGTGAGGTGAGAGTACTTTGCCATATGAGAAATTGAAAGATAAAACGGTTGATCAATTATTTGCATCCATCTTGAAATTAGAAACACTAGAAGAGGCTTATCGTTTTTTTGATGATCTAATGACAGTGAATGAGATTCAATCGTTAGCCCAACGTCTTGAAGTGGCCCGAATGTTAATGAAAGGCTATACGTATAACCAAATTGAAACAGAGACAGGTGCAAGTACAGCAACAATATCCAGAGTGAAAAGATGCCTCAATTATGGAAATGATGGCTATAAAATGGTATTAGATCGGTTATACTTAGGTCAATCAGAAGCAAAACAAATAGACGAAGATGGGAGAGAGTAGTATATGTTTCTACTCTCTTTTTAATGTTATTGCCTTTGTAGGAGGAATCTATGAATCATCCATTTTTATCAGGTTTAAAACATATGTTTAAATTAGATCCCAATCGTTTCATTACAAAACAGCAAATTGAACAATTATGCCATACGGATACTGATGCTATTTTAGTGGGTGGTACTTTGGGGGTCACCTATGAAGATACCCATTTTCTTTTAAAACAGATTCGCAAGCATGGTAAAATCGCGATTCAAGAAATCTCCGATCTACAAGCCATCGTACCAGGATTTGATTATTATTTTATTCCCTTTGTAGTTAATGCTAAGGATCCGAAATGGATTTTAGATGTTCATCATGAAGCCTTAAAGCGTTATGGGGATTGGGTGAACTGGAATCAAGTTTTTGTCGAAGGGTATATCATTCTTAATGAAGATTCATCGGTTGCACAATTAACAAGAAGCAAAGTTCCAACGGATTTAGAAGATGTACTAGCTTATGCAAGGATCATTGATCAGCTCTTACATTTGCCCATTCTGTATGTGGAATATAGCGGGAGATATGGGAATCCTGAGTGGCTGAAAGAAATTCGGCAAATCGTAGGACATTCCCAAATCTTTTATGGTGGCGGGATTGATTCCTATGACAAAGCAATGGAGATGAGCCGATATGCGGACACCATTATTGTAGGCAATCTGATTTACGAAGATTTTTATACAGCTTTAAAGACTATCCCTACAAAAAATGTTTATCGTTCATAAATATAGTAATGAGGTGGAAAGATTGAAAAACTATACGAAAATATTTTTGCAGCGTAAACGAAAAAAACGATTAGAGCAAGGCCATCCATGGGTTTTTCAAAGTGAAGTGGAGCGAATTGAAGGAAAACTATCCCTAGGGGAACTGGTGCAGATTCTAAATCATCAGGGTGTATTTTTAGCGCTTGGTTATGCCAACCCAAAATCGCAAATTATCGCAAGGGTTTTAAGTTATGATCCCGCTGAAGAGATCGATGCTTCCTTCTTTATTAAACGAATTCAAAAAGCAAAAGAGTATCGGGAACGTTTTTTACCAGGAAGTCGCTCTTACAGGGCCGTATATGGCGAAGCAGACTTTTTGCCAGGTTTAATCGTCGATAAATATGAGGACTACCTTGTCGTTCAAATTCTTTCTTATGGTATGGAACGTTTAAAATCGCACATTTTAGAAGGTCTGTTAACGGTTTTCCAACCAAAAGGAATCTATCTTCGCAACGATGTTCCTGTTCGGGAATTAGAAGGATTGCAACAAGAGACAGGAGTTTGGTACGGAGAGGTTCCAAGATATATTGAGATCATGGAAAATGACTTACGCATCTTAGTTGACGTTTACGAGGGTCAAAAAACAGGTCATTTCTTTGATCAACGGGAAAACCGCGCTGCACTAAAGCTGTTAATGAATGGATGGAAAGAGAAAGGAAAAGAAGGAGCAGAAGTTCTTGATTGTTTTTCTCATACTGGGGGATTTGCGCTTCATGCGGCTTATTATGGGGCAAAAGAAATCACAGCTGTCGATATATCTGAATTAGCGATTGAAACCGCAAAACGAAATGCTCAGCTAAACGGTTTACAAGATCGGATCCGCTTTGAAGTGGCTAATGTCTTTGACTTTTTGCGGGAAAAGGAAAAAGAAGGAAGGAAATATGATGTGGTCATTCTTGATCCACCTGCCTTTGCCAAATCGAGATCCGCTGTGAAAGGAGCTTACCGAGGTTATAAAGAGATTAACCTACGGGGAATGAAACTTCTTCGCGAAGGAGGCTTTTTGGTCACAGCAAGCTGTTCCTATCACATGACCCCTGATTTATTTGTACAGATGATCCAAGATGCTGCTTTTGATGCTCATAAGATTCTGCGGCTCGTATACTTTGCAGGAGCAGGAAAAGATCATCCCGAAATCGCAGGTGTCGATGAAGGGCATTATCTTAAGTTTGCGATTTATGAAGTAAGAAGCAGAGGATAACTGATGTATAGGCTTGTATGTTCTAACGCTACTCCGATTCCTCGCGGTTTTCCATGAATAAACAGTTGGAGGGAAAACTCGCTCGCAAAAGTCGTAGCTTATAGAACATACAAGCCTGTGTTCGAAGATAGTATGTTTGTATATTCCATAAGCAGCGACTTTTGGTAGCCACTTTCTTACCTAAATCATCGTTAAAAGAAAGTGGCGGACAACTGAGATGCGTTGGAATATACAAAGATGATATAGGCTTGTATGTTCTAACGCTACTCCGATTTCTTGCGGTTTTTCTTGAATAAACGGACGGAGGGAAAACTCGCTCGCAAAAGTCGTAGCTTATAGAACATACAAGCCTTTTATTTAAGTATGCTTCGGCATTTATTCTACAAGAAAATAAACGGATTGATTGAACGAATAGGTGCGATTCGATATAATTTGAAAAGAGAAGGAAGAAACGAACAAATGTACTTATCGTTGATCTCTGATAGCGAAGATATGGAAGGTGAAACCATGACACAAGTTCAAGCGGCACAGATTTTTGCAGGCTTAAATCCCCAACAGAAAAAAGCGGTGGAAACGATCAATGGCCCGATTCTCGTATTAGCAGGAGCAGGTAGTGGGAAAACAAAAGTATTAACCCACCGAATCGCCAATCTCATCCATCAAGGAGTTCCCCCTTGGAATATATTAGCGATTACTTTTACCAATAAAGCAGCAAGAGAAATGAAAGAAAGAGTAGCCAAACTTGTTGGGCTTCAAGGAGAAGATATTTGGATTTCAACCTTTCACTCTATGTGTGTAAGAATCTTGCGTAAAGATATTCATCGCATCGATTATTCCAATAATTTCACGATTCTTGATTCTGATGACCAATTCACTGTCGTCAAACAGATCATGAAAGAACTCAATATGGATACGAAAAAACTTGAACCTAGAGCCGTTCTTGCAACCATCAGTCAAGCGAAGAATGAACTAAAAAACCCTGAACAATATGGCAAATCAGCGAGTGATTACTTTAGTCAACAAGTTTTCACCGTTTATCAAAAATATCAAGAACGTTTAAAAGCGAATCAATCTGTTGATTTCGATGATCTCATTATGTTAACCGTTCAATTGTTCCAAAAAAATCCAGATGTTCTAGAATACTATCAACGGAAGTTCCAATATATTCACATCGATGAATATCAAGATACCAACCGTGCTCAATATGTACTTGTTAGGATGCTGGCTGATTATTATCAAAATATCTTTGTCGTTGGTGATACCGATCAATCGATCTACAAATGGCGTGGTGCCGATATTCAAAACATCCTTAAGTTTGAAGAAGACTATCCTAAAGCTCAGCTTATCAAATTAGAACAAAACTATCGCTCCACCAAGAATATTCTAAAAGCGGCCAATGCTGTGATTGAGCATAATACAATGCGCAAACCAAAGAATCTTTGGACTGAAAACCCAGAAGGCAACAAATTAACACTTTATGAATCTATGAACGAGCATGATGAAGCTTACTTTATCGCCAAAGTTATCCAAAAAGGAATTGCCAAAGGGCGACATTATCAAGACTATGCCGTTTTATATCGAACCAATGCCCAGACTCGTGTGATTGAGGAAGTGTTTGTTAAGTCCAATATTCCCTATAAAATCGTTGGCGGAACTAAGTTCTACGATCGCAAAGAGATTAAGGATATCCTTGCTTATTTAAGACTGATCGTGAATCCTGATGACGATATCAGCTTACGAAGAATCATTAATGTACCAAAAAGAGGAATTGGTGCGGCGACAGTTGATAAAATTGCTGAATATGCTGCAAGTCAAGGGATTTCGATGTTTCGAGCGATTGAAGTGGTCGATTTCATTGGGATTGCAACAAAAACAGCGAATAAGATTAGCCAGTTTGCTGAAATGATTCGTGAGTTTAACCAAATGGCAGAATATCTTGGAGTGACAGAATTAACGGAAATGGTACTAGAACGTACCCAATATCGGGAAGAATTAAAGAAGGAGAATCCTTTAGAAGCACAAGCTCGGATTGAAAATATCGAAGAGTTTTTATCTGTTACGATGGAATTTGAGAAGCAAAACGAAGATCAATCACTCATCGCCTTTTTAACCGATCTTGCACTCATTTCTGATGTGGATCAGCTTGACGAGGAAGAAGAAAAGCAAACAGGAGTTACCTTAATGACCTTGCATAGCGCAAAAGGGTTAGAATTCCCTGTCGTTTTCTTAGCCGGATTAGAAGAAGGAATTTTTCCCCATAGTCGGGCGTTGTTTGATGAAGAGGAGATGGAAGAAGAACGACGTCTCGCCTATGTAGGAATCACAAGAGCCGAACAGGAATTATATCTCACTTATGCCCAGTCTCGGATTTTATTTGGAAAGACACAAGTAAATGCTCCATCTCGTTTTATCCAAGAGATTCCCGAAGAGCTGATTCATGACGTTCATAAAGAAGAAAAGAATCAGCTGAAACAAATGAGAAAGACAACCAGCTACGATCTACAAAAACGTCCCATAACGCGCGGTGATTGGCAAGTGGGTGATAAAGCGAAACATGGAAAATGGGGAATCGGTGTCGTTGTATCCATCAAAGGGAACGAGGATGACCTCGAATTACAAATCGCTTTCCCTAATCCGATCGGAATTAAAAAGCTTCTCGCTAGATTTGCTCCTATTGAAAAAGTGGAGTAAGAAAGGAAGATTTAAATGGATTTAAAAGAGATTGCGAAAAAAATTGAGGATTTGCGAAAGACGATTAATCAACATAATTACTCCTATTATGTATTGGATCAACCCACTATAACAGATCAAGAATATGACGAGTTAATGAGGGAATTGATTCAATTAGAAAAAGAATACCCCCAATTTCAAACACTCGATTCACCGACACAAAAAGTGGGCGGACAGCCTTTACCCTATTTTGAAAAAGTGGAGCACAAAGTCCCATTATTAAGTCTTGCCAATGCTTATAATGAACAGGACCTATATGAATTTGACCGTCGGGTAAGGCAAGTCGCAGGTAACCAAGAAGTTCGCTACATGGTGGAATTAAAAATTGATGGTCTAGCCGTATCCTTAACCTACGAAAATGGACTCTTTATCATGGGAGCTACTCGTGGAGATGGGACGACAGGAGAAGATATTACCCAAAATTTAAAAACGATTCGTTCTCTCCCATTACGATTAAACGAACCTGTTACAATTGAGGTAAGGGGAGAAGCATATCTCCCGAAAAAAGAGTTTGAACGAATCAATCAAAAACGAAAAGAGCAGGGAGAGCCGTTATTTGCCAATCCAAGGAATGCAGCGGCAGGGTCATTACGCCAATTAGATCCCAAAATCGCAGCAAAAAGAGGCCTAGATATTTTTCTTTATGGGATTGGATCCATCGAGGGGAAAGAATTGTCTTCCCATAGTGAAGGACTCAATTACCTTGAACAATTAGGATTTAAAGTGAATAAAGAACGGCGACTTTTCACCAATATGGATGATGTAATTGCTTTTGTAAAAGAATGGACGGTAAAACGACCCACGCTTCCTTATGAAATTGATGGTATGGTGATTAAAGTGGATTCCTATGCCTTGCAACGAGAACTAGGGACCACCGCCAAAAGTCCAAGATGGGCGATTGCCTATAAGTTTCCTGCTGAAGAGGCGGTTACGATTTTAGAAGATATTGAAGTGAATGTGGGAAGAACAGGAGTGGTTACTCCTACAGCAATATTAAAACCTGTTCACTTAGCGGGAACAACAGTCAAACGGGCATCGCTCCATAATGAAGATATGATTCGGGAAAAAGGATTAATGATCGGAGATCATGTCATTGTGAAAAAAGCAGGAGATATCATCCCAGAAGTTGTGGCTGTTTTACCAGAAAGACGGACAGGTGATGAGAAACCATATCATATGCCAACCCATTGTCCAGCGTGTCAAAGTGAGCTTGTTCGCTTGGATGGCGAAGTGGCCCTTCGTTGTATCAATCCTTCCTGCCCTGCACAAATCATAGAAGGGATGATTCATTTTGTATCCCGTGATGCGATGAATATAGAGGGGCTGGGTGAACGAGTTGTCATTCAGCTTTATGAAAATGGTCTTATTGAGAATGTGACCGATCTTTATACCTTAAAGCGGGAACAATTGCTGGCTCTGGAACGAATGGGAGAAAAATCGGTACAGAATCTACTTACTGCGATTGAAGCAAGTAAAGATAATTCCTTAGAACGACTCCTTTTTGGTTTAGGAATTCGCTTGGTGGGAGCTAAAGCAGCCAAAGTATTGGCCGCTCGGTTTCAAACGATGGATCAATTGATGAAAGCCACTAAAGAAGAGTTAATGGCGATTGATGAAATTGGCCCGAAAATGGCAGATAGCATCGTGACCTTTTTTGAACAAGAGAATGTCAAGGAAATGATCCAACGCTTAAAAGAACTTGGTGTCAATATGACTTATAAAGGTGCTGAATCAACCATTAAGCGGGAATCAAGGTTTACTGGTAAAACCGTCGTTCTCACAGGTACCCTTCAACATTTAACAAGAAAAGAGGCCACTGAGAAGTTAGAAGCATTAGGTGCAAAAGTCACAGGAAGTGTTACTAAAAAAACCGATTACGTCATTGCAGGAGAAAACGCTGGGTCAAAATTAACGAAAGCTAAAGAACTGGGAATTCCTATCTTAACAGAAGAAGATTTGCTGAAAGAATTAGAAGTCCCTAATCATCTCGATTAGGGCTTTTTTTTATACAAAAACTTTCTAAACAATTTTGTTTACTTACTTGAGAGCAAAAAGACCAAAAATAACAAAATGAACAAAATATTAAAAATTTACAAAAGATTAATATAATTAAAACGTAGATATTTTTAGTAGAGATGAGTGTTTTCGATGAAATCCCCTGTTTCCCAAAACAGAAAATATCAAAAGGTTTTTTGGCTATTGTCAATTCTTATATGGGTATTTTTGACGGTAGGATGTCAAAAATATGCGAAAGATTATGAACAATTCAGCCAGAATGAAAAAATTATTATTCGTTTTTCTCATGTAGTAGGGGAAGATACTCCGAAAGGGCAAGCGGCTCGAAAATTTGCTCAATTAATGAAAGAGAGAAGCAAAGGAAAAGTCGAAGTTCAAGTCTTCGCGAATGGGTCCTTATATCGTGATGGTGAAGAATGGGAAGCTTTACAAAGAAATGATGTCCAAATCATTGCTCCCGCTATGTCGAAGCTGATACAAAAAATCCCCGAATTACAAGTCTTTGATTTGCCTTTTTATTATGAAAATCTAGAACAAATTCATCAATTAGCTGATGGGAAAGTAGGAAAGATGGTATTTGAATCTGCAAAAAAGAATAAAGTACTTCCTTTAGCGATTTGGGACAATGGATTTAAACAGTTTACCAACCGTGATCATTCTTTACATACTCCTAAAGATTTTGCCAACCTTAAATTCAGAATTATGCCAAGTCCAATACTAGAAGACCAATTTTCTCTACTTGATGCAAAGGCAGAAGCAAGAAACTTTAATGATGTTTATCAAGCATTAAAAAATAAAGAAGTTGATGGTCAAGAAAATACAATCAGCAATATTTATACGAAACGTTTTTTTGATGTTCAAGATTACCTCATTCTAAGTAATCATGGGTATTTAGGATATTTGGTTATGATGAACAAGGATTTTTATAACACTCTTTCACCAGAGATACAAAAGATGATTCAAACAACGATGAACGAAGTTACCATCTGGGAGAGAAAAAAAGCTCAAGAAATTGAACAAAATCAACTCAAACAGATAAGAGAATGTCAATGTATCAAAATTGAGAACTTAACAAGAGAAGAAAAGGATGAATTTAAAAAACTTTATCAACCACTTTATCAAAAAGTTAAAAGAGATTTAGGAAAAGTAATGGATGAAACAGAAATCATTGTAAATCAGAAAAAGTAGATTCGAAAAAAGAAAGGATCATTATTTTGTCGTCATAATATGACGAGAAAATAATTGATAAAAACAAACAAAAAGAGGGGGAAAGATGAAAGATGAACAAGCGTTGGATAAAAGTTACATTTATTATACTGATGTCTATTTTACTCGTATTTAGTATGATTGGTTGTTCATCAAAACGTACTGAGCAAGCATCAAGTAATGAAGGAGGAAACAATCAAAAGATTGTGATTAAATTCTCGCACGTTGTTGCAGAGAACACGCCAAAAGGTCAAGCTGCAATCATGTTTGCAAACAAGGTAAAAGAAAAGACAAATGGGAGAGTTGAAGTTCAAGTTTTCCCGAACTCTCAACTTTATAAGGATGAAGATGTATTAAATGCGATTCAACAAGGAAATGTTCAAATGGCAGCGCCTGCAACTTCGGTCATAACAAAGTTATATCCCCAGTGGCAAGTTTTTGATTTACCATTTGCTTTTGCTGACCACGAACAAGTACAACAAGCTATGGAAGGAGAAATTGGTAAAAAGTTATTTTCCCTTCTTGAAGAGAAGAACATCAAGGGTTTAGCGATGTGGGATAACGGGTTTAAACAAATGGGTTCAAATAAAAAAGAATTAATTAAGCCGGAAGATTTTGCTGGTCAAAAATTCCGCGTTATGTCTAGTAAGGTATTAGAGGAACAGTTTAAAGCAGTAGGTGCGAATCCAGTACCAATGCCTTTTGGAGAAGTTTATAATGCTTTAGAGCAAGGAGTTATTGACGGTCAAGAGAATACGTTATCCAATATTTATTCACAAAAGATGCATGAGGTTCAAAAATACTTAACCCTTAGTTATCACGGGTATTTAGGGTATGCAGTGATTACAAATAAAAAATTCTGGGATAGCTTACCAGCTGATGTACGTTCACAAATTGAAGCAGCGTTAGATGAAACGACACAATGGGTACGTCAAAATGCGAAGGATATTAACGAACAAATGCTACAAAAAATCAAAGCAGAAAATCCTAAAATCAAGATTCATGAGTTAACACCAGAAGAAAAGAAACTATGGATTGCAAAGATGGATCCAATCTATGACAAGTTTAAAAATGAAATTGGCGAGGATCTTATCAACGCCGTACGTGCATTAAGAAAATGAAACCATTAAGGGGGCATTAAAATTATGCCCCCATTTTACAGCTAGAAAGGATGTGAGAATGATGAAATCAATTAATTTTGTTCTAAATAAACTAGAAGAAATATTTGTCATTTTAGCACTTGCGGTCGCAGTTACTGTAGCATTTATTGAAGTTATTTTGAGGCAATTTGGTACAAGTATGGGTTTTTCATTTGAACTGGTGAATTACTTATTAATTTGGGTAGGTCTTATTGGTGCCTCAATTGGTGTACGAGAGAATGTTCACCTTGGTGTTGATCTCTTAATTAAGAATTTTGAAGCCAAAACGCAAAAAGCAATTTTGATTCTTGGGAACTTAGTCAGTGTATTTTTTTCAGTCCTAATTGCCTATTTAGGATATTTGCATGTACAGGATGTTCTTCATTTAGGACAATTATCTCCTGAAATGGAAATACCATTATACATTCCAAGATCACTAATACCAATTGCCTTTGGTTTAATGGGAATTCGTTTTTTACAGCAAACTTATCGCATTTGGAAAACCTCCGCTGAGGAATTAGAGCAGAGAGAAGGTGTGATCCATGAATAATGAGGTATCGATTCAAACAACCAAGCAGATCATTCCGAAAAAAACAGTACCAAAAAAACTCATCTCTTTGTTCTTTATTTTTTTAACTGTGGTGGGTGTCATCTATGCGTTCATGATTGATAGCATGGGCTTAGCCGTTTTTTCCTTCTTATTCTTATTTTTAATGGTAGGTCTACCAATAGCTGTATCGATCGGGCTAGCTTCCTTTTTGTCCATTTATTATTTTACACTAGATCCGCTGCCGGATTTGGCACGGCAAATTTATTCGGGCTTAGACTCTTTTCCACTGATGGCGATCCCGTTATTTGTCTTAGCTGGGAATATTTTTACAACAGGAGGTGTCGCACAGCGGTTAATTAATCTAACCAATACTTTTGTTGGTCATATTCCTGGAGGACTTTCCATTGCAGGAGTCTTTGCGAGTGCACTCTTTGCCGCTATTTCTGGATCGAGTCCTGCAACCGTTGTGGCGATAGGGGGAGTCTTAATCCCAGCTATGGTGAAACAGGGCTATAGTAAGGATTTTGCAGTTGGATCGATGTCAGTGGCTGGAACTTTAGGGATTCTCATTCCACCTAGTATTCCGATGATCGTTTATGGTGTAACGGTTGATCAGTCTGTGGGGAAACTATTTTTAGCAGGAATTGTTCCTGGGATTATGTTAGCTTCCATGCTAGCTTTAGTTAGCTATTTAATTGCGAGAAAAGAGAAATTTCCTTTAATAAAAAAATCGACATCTGCGGAAAAATGGAAAGCATTCAAAGAGTCATTCTGGAGTTTGTCATTACCGATCATTATTATTGGCGGAATCTATTCGGGACTTTTTACACCTACTGAATCGGCAGCTGTTGCTGTTTTTGTTGGTTTATTTATCGGCTTTTTTATCCACCGAGATTTAAAAGTAAAGGATTTGCCTAAGATTTTAGTAGAATCAGCGAAAACGACAGCAATGTTATTTTTAATTATTTCTATGGCGATGCTTTTTGCCCATGTATTAACCTATGAGAGAATTCCCCATAAAATTGCAGAAATGATTGTCAATTATAATGTTAGTAAAGTTACTTATCTTTTGATTGTTAACTTAATTCTCTTTGTTGCCGGCCAATTTATGGAACCCACTGCGATTTTAACGATTTTTGCCCCGATTCTCTATCCAGTAGCAATGAACCTAGGAATTGATCCTATTCATTTAGGGATCATCATGGTTGTGAATATGGAGGTGGGAATGATTACACCCCCAGTTGGGTTGAATCTCTATGTAGCAAGCGGTATTTCGGGCATGTCAATCATGCAGGTAACAAAATCTTCGCTCCCATGGCTCATTACAACGATATTGGCTCTCTTTATCGTTACTTACGTTCCTGAAGTAAGTTTATGGTTACCCGATTTCTTATACGGCTTATTAAAATAAAAGATAACAAAACAATAGAGTAACTTACAGAAGAAAAAATCTAGTAGGATAATACTGCTAGATTTTTTCTTTAGCGTAATACACGTATAACTAATCGTGTTAAAATATACAAACCTATTTCATGATTCTAAATATTGGATTTAGCGAAAGAAAGGATTTTCGCAGATAAATATAGAATAAAAACTATTCAGAAATATTACATTTTTTAAAATAATGGAGATGGTAAGGAGTAGTAGAATCTTGAATAGAATTAAAAACTGGTTTTCGCTATTGCCCATTCGAACAAGAATTACACTAGTTACTTCTACGATTATCATTATTGCTATTTTAACAGGTAGTGCACTGTTGATTAAGAATGTATATCAAGCATTAGAAGAAGAACAAGGAAATCGAGTTTTGGCGATTGGACGAACCATTGCTCAACTTGAAACAATTAAAGATTATATAGGAAAACCAAACGGTTGGAAAAAAATCCAGCCAATTGCTGAGAGAGTCCGATTAGCGACTAATGTGGATTATGTTGTTATTTTTGACATGAAGAGAATCCGTTATTCCCATCCTATTGAAGCAAAAATCGGGACAGTATTTCAAGGAGGAGATGAAGGTCCAGCTCTTGGGCAACAAGAATATATGTCTTTAGCAAAAGGGGTAGGTGGGATTGCGATTCGTTCATTTGTTCCTATTATGGACCATGAAGGGGAAAAACAAATCGGGGTGGTAGTCGTTGGAACAATTCTCCCAACTGTTTATCAACTGATTTTTGAGCATAAATGGGATTTGATCCTTTCAATCACATTAGGGGTAGTGGTAGGGTTGTTTGGTGCTTGGTTACTCACAAACAGTATCAAAAGGCAGATTTTTAATTTAGAACCTGTTGAGATTGCTAGACTCCTTGAAGAAAGGGAATCTATTATCAATACGATTGATGAAGGGATTATTGCAATTGATCAGAACAAAAAAATTAAGGTGATGAACGAACGTGCGGCTCAAATTATAGGAACCAATCAAAATGTGATTGGTCATACGATTGAAGAAGTTATTCCTAATACAAAACTACCTATGGTAATGGAATCGAAAAAACCACAATTAAGACAAATGATGGTTTTGAATAAAACCATTGTAATGGTCAATCGACTCCCCATAATCGTAAAAAATAAGACGGTAGGGGCAGTAGCTACATTTCAAGATCGAACAGAGATCGTGAGTCTAGCTGAAGAACTAACTGGAATTCGTAAGTTCAGTGATGTTCTACGTGCACAAAACCATGAGTTTATGAACAAATTTCATACGATCGCTGGGCTTATTCAATTAAAAAGATATGATGATGCCCTTAATTTAATTATGAATTATACAGAAGAAAAAGAAGAGTTATCTCGCTTTTTAATGGAACGGATAAAGGATACCAGTATTAGTGGTCTTATATTGGGGAAAATCAGCCATGCAAAAGAATTAGGTGTAGATTTAATCGTTGATCGGCAAAGCTATTTGTCTCATTTGCCATCATTTCTTTCAACTCATGATATTATTCTGATCATTGGAAATTTATTAGAGAATGCAATTGATGCAACCATAGAAAAGAAAGAACAACCTAAATTGGTTCAATTACGTATAGAAACGACACCAACACAGCTGATTATTTCTGTAAAAGACAATGGTATTGGAGTTCCAGAGGAATTAAAAGAAAAAATATTTGAAATGGGTTATACCACAAAAAAAGGCAAAGGACAGGGAATAGGCTTAACATTAGTCTTACAACATGTAAAAGCATATCAAGGCGATATTGAAGTGATGACCAATATAGAAAAGGGAACGAATGTTATTGTTTCTATTCCATTAAAAGAAAATTAGACGATCATATAAGGAGCGTACTTATAGAATGGAACCAATTCGTCTTTTGATCGTTGAAGATGATGCGATGGTTTTGGAGGTTAATCGACAATTTATTGAGACATTAAGTGGATTTCAGATTATAGGGGCGGCAGCAAATGGAACAGAAGCGATCCAAATGATTATTGAACAAAATCCTCAATTGGTCATATTGGATTACTATTTACCTGATATGAATGGTTATCAAGTGATAGAAAGGATACGATTACGACAGAAAGATACTGATTTTATTATGGTTACAGCGGCCAAAGATGTAGAGACAATTAAAAAGACTTTTCGCTTTGGTGCGATAGACTATATTATTAAACCCTTTCGCTTTGAACGAATGAAAATAGCATTAGAAAGGTATCAACAAATGCTTTATCGATTTAGAAAAGAGGAAGTGTTGACACAAAAATATCTTGACGAATGGGTTTGTACAGAAAGAAAAAAGATAGAAAACAAAGCGTTGCCAAAAGGGTTAAATGAAGTAACCATGAAACAAATCTTGCAATATATGATAAAAGTAAAAGAGCCTCAATCTGCAGAGGAAGTGGCAAAAGGAATAGGTTTAGCTCGTGTAACGGTACGCCGATATCTTGAATATTTGGTTCAAACGAATCGACTCAAGCTCGACGTTCAGTATGGATCTGTTGGCAGACCGATTAAACGTTATTCCATCTAAAAAAGGTAATAGCATTGTATATTTCCATGGCATATACAATGTTATTTTATTTGTCTCAGATTTTGATTTGTCTAGGAATAATCTCCGCTTTCACGAATGCTTTATAGAGAATAATAAGAAGCGGTCCAAGAAAAACACCTAGAACACCTAATACCTTAAAACCAACCCAAAGACTAATTAATGTGGACAAAGCACTTAACCCAATTTGCTCCCCGAGAATCTTCGGTTCTACAATACGACGCACGATGGTCATGACCAGAAAGAGGACAATCAGACCAATGGCTAAATAGGTGTTTCCTTGAGTTAAAGCATAGATTGCCCATGGGACGAGTACTGAACCTGTACCGAGAATAGGAAGTACATCAACAATTACGATAAAAAAGGCGATGACTAACGCATAATTAACCCCTAAGATAATTAAACCGATCGAGCTAACGAGAAAAGTGATGGTACTTAAAATAAGTTGACCCTGAAGAAAACCAATGGTAGCATTGCGAACATCGTTTAACACTACTTGTACCTTTTGACGCGAAGAATCCTTAAAATATTGATAAAATTGATTTTTTAAACCTGGAAGATGTAAAGTGAAAAAATAAAGGGAAATAAGGATAATTAAAACGATAAAAAATAGATTGGGAATTGCTGTTGTGATTCCATAAATACCACTCCAAATCGTGGATAGCAAATTCAAATTGGTTAATTGATTTACAAAATTCATAAACGATTGGTTAATGCGTGCTGATGTTTCCGGTGGAAGCATTTGAATGATATTTTGAATTTTTAGATACAGCTCGTAAAACCATTTTTGGATGAAAGGAATATTTTTTTGTACGAATGTAGTAAAATTCACCAGTTCAATTATGATCTTGGTTACGATAAAATAAAAGATTAAGGCGATGGATCCAAGAAACAAAAAGTAGGTTAGATGGACGGCTAATTTTCGTTTTATCTTTGTATTACGGATGAGCCACTCGTTTAATGGTTCAAGCATGATGGCTAATAATAAAGCAATGATAAAAGGGATGAAATGGGGGAAAACGAAGTAAAACAAAATGGGAAGAAGGAGAATACCGATGACGATTCCGATGGTAATGAAAACTTTTTTAATATAACCTTCCATACTCATTTCCTTTCTACATCTTATATAATAGGAATTGTATTGAAAAATTTGTGGGAATGCAAATCGCATTTATGATAAAAAGCGGAAAAGGGGAGCAAGGATGAAAAAATATCGAACAAAATGGATACGATTCGCCGGAGTAGGGATTCTATCATTTTCACTCTTGTTTAGTGGATGTGATCTTTCCAAAAAAACAGAACAAAAGACAGAAGAATCTTCATCTTCGATTATCTCTCCGACTGTAAAAGTAAATGAAGAATATTATCGAGGAGTCCTTCCATATAAAAGAAGCTTAATTAACGGCCGTTTAAGCTCATTACCCACACGCTTAGATGCAAATCATTTTGAATTAGGATTAATTGAATTAGCAAAAACAGAATTTGATCCAGCAGATTATGTTTTTCAAGAAGGGCAAATCTTAAAAGATATTGAGTGGTTATCCCAAGAAGATATGTTATATGCGGTTGCAGAGCATGATTATCTGAAGGAAGATGGAAGTTATGGTGGAGTTGTTATCGGTCTATCTTTATCCCCAAAGTATTATTTAAGAGATGATAAAGGGAAGTTATTAAGGGATCCGAAAACGAATATGGCCATATCGAAAATGTATACAGATGATCAATTAAAAGAAAAAGCCAAAAAAATCGCCAATGAAATCGTAGCAACAATTAGAAAAACATTACCCAATCCGCCTATTCTCATTGGTGTCATGAAATTACAAACAGAAAAAGTAAATCTACCTGGGAATTTTATCTTATATGGAAAAGTGGCAAATGGCCAATCTTCAGCGGATTGGAAAGATATGAATGAGAGTTATCTCTTTTTGCCAGCTAGCGCCAATGGGTTAAAAGACAAATATGGGGATCTGATTTTAGGATTTAACCGTTTTAAAGATGAATTGGACCGCTTTCTTCCAGGTTATGCAGGAGTAACAGGATTGGCACGAATAGTTAATGACGAGGTTGTAGAGCTTACGATTCATGTGAATGCAGAATTTGATTCAACGGTAGAGACGATTCAATTCACTCAGTTTGCTATTTCGATGAGCAATGAATCTTTTCCTAAAGATGCTCAATTAAACATATATATTAATACGATTGATCAGCCAAAAGCCATTTATGTTAGACAATCGAATGGTGACGACTTTATGCATATCTATCGTGACTAAATTTCGCAGCTTATAGAATCATACAAGCCAGTTGAAGATATGGGTTTGAATATTCCAAAGGCAGTGTTGGAATATTCAAACCTATTTATATTATTCTAAGACTTAAACATACTCTTTAGAATGAAGAAAGCATTTGCTGGGCGTTCTGCGATTCGACGGGAAAAATACGGATACCAATGTTTCCCATATGGGGTATAGATGCGAACCTTATAACCTTCTTTGACAAGTTCTCTTTGTAGACCATTTCTTACTCCATAAAGCATTTGAAATTCAAATTTGTCATTTGAAATATGATTTTCTTTAACATAACGTTTAACCTCTTGGATAATCTTTTCATCATGTGTCGCAACAGCAATATAGTTTCCTTTTTGCATATGAAGTTTGACCATCTTAATATAGTTGTTATCTACGTCTTGCTTTTTCGGAAAAGCGACCTCTTTTGGTTCCTTATAAGCCCCTTTTACCATTCGAATATTTGCTCCTAATTTTCCCATTTCGATCATGTCTTTTTCCGTACGGTATAGATAGGATTGAAGAACTAAACCGATATGTTTTTTCCCATACTTTTCAAACAATTTTTTAAAGATATCAATCGTGATTTGGGTAACAGTAGAATCTTCGATATCAATACGAACAAAGTTATTCAGTTCTTTTGCGACTTTAACAAGTCGATCCATATTCTCATAACTAAACTCTGGATCCAGACCTAATCCAAGTTGAGTGAGTTTTACTGATAGGTTCGAATTTAATTTTTCTTTATCTATAATCTCTAAAATTTTAATCGCTTCATTTGTAGCATCAATGGCTTCTTGTTTTGTAGAAACGCTTTCCCCAACATGATCAAGGGTAACCAGTAACCCCTTCTTATTCAGCTCTTTAACAATCTCTGCTGCTTCTTGTAAGGTTTCCCCTGCAATAAACCGTTTTGCACCTAGCTTCATTCCATGTTTTGTAACAAAATTTGTAACTGCTTGATTACCAGCAATACCTAAAACGATACTACGCCCCAATCCCATTATGATCACCTCATTATTTTTCATCTTCAGTTCTTTTTGACCTTTATAAAAATAAAAGCAAGATTCATACCAATTTTCTCAATAAATAAAATTTAGATAAAAAATATAATATTATGAATAAATATCTTGGATGAAATAGACAAAATTGTTTATAATGATTGCAAAATATACAAATTTGTATAACGGAGATGGAATGTATGCCACAAAAAATCATCTATCTCAAAGATCTTGCTGAACCTTGGAGACAAGAGTTGACCAATCGGGAGATGATTGAGTATCCCTACTATGCCACTTTAGATGATGTAATTGAGCTAAAAGAAGGAAAAGACATCTTATTAAGAGATAATGAAGGGAATAAAGTTTCTTATGTACCTTGTCAACGCTTGATGGAAACGGTTTTTCAATCATGGAAGGAAATATCCGCTTATTATGATGCATTGCTTTGTTCGATTGATGATGCTGTTACCGGTGTTAACCAAAAAGGAGAGATTGTGACATGGAATCAAGCCTCTGAAAAATTTTACGGATATTCATGGAAGCAAGTAATGGGTAAACCGATCACGCAATTTTTTGAAGAAGAAGCGATCGTTCTGAAAAAGATTTTAAAAAGTGAAGAACCAATTCGACGAAAATACAATCAACCCATAACAGATGTCCATGTCCTCATTAATGCAAGACCTGTTTATTCAAATGGGAAATTGATCGGTGGGATTTCTGTTGAAAGGGATATTAGTGATATCGTACGACTTAATGAAGAGTTAACCAATACAAAGGCATATATCTCTGATTTAGAAAATAAGTATGAAAAGAATCGAATCTATGACCCTTTTGAAAAAATTAAAGGGAAAAGCCGGCAAATCCGGGAAATCGTCTCCTTAGCAAAAAAAGTCGCCAAAACCGATGCAACAATCCTCATTACGGGTGAAAGCGGGGTCGGAAAAGAACTTTTTGCAGAGGCGATTCATAATGCTAGCCCGCGGGCAGACAAACCGTTTATCGCGATCAACTGCGGAGCGATCCCTGCTTCTTTATTTGAAAGTGAGTTATTTGGTTACGAAAAAGGGACCTTTACCGGTGCAAGTAAAGAAGGGAAAAAAGGGAAAATCGATTTGGCAGAAGGAGGAACTTTGTTTTTAGATGAAATCGGCGAATTACCGCTGGATCTACAGGTAAAGCTTTTGCGGGTTCTTCAAGAAAAAAGGTTTTATCGATTGGGGGGCAATACGCCCATTCCAATTGACGTGAGGATCATTACTGCCACGAATCGAGATTTGGAAGAAATGATCGAACAAGGTAAATTCAGAGAAGATTTATATTATCGTTTAAATGTTATCTCTTTGCAAATCCCACCTCTTCGACAGCGGCGTGAAGATATACCTGAATTACTTTCCCTCTTTTTGGAAGAGTTCTCTATTAAATATGGGACAACGATACCAAAGATTTCTTCTAGTGTAATGTCGGTGTTTCTACAACATGAATGGCGGGGAAATGTTCGACAACTTCGAAATTTGGCTGAACGTTTAATTATTCTATCTGGAGAAGAAAAGGAGATTGAACTGCGCCATTTACCTTCATCTTTTCAAAAAGGGTTAGAGGAAATGAAAAAAGAAGTACCACTGCCAGTTCTTTCAGTTACAAACGATGAAGAAACAAAAATACGTCTCGCATTGAAGAAGACTTATAACAATAAGAGTGCTGCCGCCAAATTACTTGGAATTTCCCGCGCAACATTATATAACAAAATGCAAAAGTATGGAATTCAAGGAGGATCGAAATCATCTGAATCAGTCAATGACTAGACAGTTTTGTCAAATGCTATACATTTTTATCTATTTTAAAGTATAAATACACGGACAATGAAGCGCATTGGAGAATATAAAATAAAACTTTTTATGATATTTTTATTAAATGGAAACGATCTTATCGAATTTTATGAATTGAATTTAAAATTGGCATTATTCTTGCATTTAAATGAGAGTATCGATCTGGTTAATTAAAGAAATTGGCGAACAAAGGAGATGATTTTTGATGATTAAAGAGTATGCACCAGAGCCATTGACAGATTTTTCAAAAGAAGAAAATAAACATGCGTTTAGGCAGGCGTTAGAGCAGGTAAAATCTCAATTTGGTAAAGAGTATCCTCTCATTATTAACGGAGAAAGAATTTATACAGAGAAAAAGATTGTATCATATAATCCTGCCAAAAAAGATGAGGTAATCGGGATTGTATCCAAAGCGACTCAAGAATTGGCCGATCGGGCGATTAAAGAGGCTGCTGAAGTATTTGAAGAGTGGAAAAACTGGGCCCCTGATGCTCGTGCGCGTTTACTCTTTAAAGCAGCTGCGATTATGCGCCGACGTAAACATGAAATGTCGGCAACGATGGTTTATGAAGCAGGAAAAAGCTGGATAGAAGCCGATGCCGATACCGCTGAAGCGATTGATTTCATGGAATATTATGGTCGCCAAATGATCCGTTTAGGCGGATCGACACCTCTTACTCCACTTCCTGGTGAGACCAATGACAATTACTATATTCCGTTAGGGGTAGGGATCATCATTCCGCCATGGAACTTCCCCCTGGCTATTTTAACAGGAATGACAACAGGAGCTGTTGTTGCAGGGAATACGGTCATTTTGAAACCAGCTAGCGCTACACCTGTAATTGCTGCAAAATTCATGGAAATCATGGAGGAAGCAGGTATGCCAAAAGGAGTGATTAATTTCTTACCAGGCAGTGGCGGGGAAGTTGGAGATTTTCTTGTTGAACATCCATTAACCCGTTTTATTAGTTTCACAGGTTCAAAAGAAGTAGGGCTCCGCATTTATCAAAAAGCATCACAAATTTCCCCTGGACAAAAATGGTTGAAACGCGTTGTTGCCGAAATGGGTGGAAAAGATGCCATTCTTGTTCATAAAGATGCGGACTTAGAAGCTGCAGCAAATGCCATTGTCGTTTCCGCATTTGGTTATCAAGGACAGAAATGCTCAGCAGGCTCCCGGGCAATTATCCATAAAGATGTCTATGATGAACTTTTAGAAAAAGTGATCGAGAAAACCAAAGGATTGAAAATGGGGAATCCAGAAGATGGAAGTGTGTTCTTAGGTCCTGTGATCGATAAGAATGCATTTGATAATATTAATCGTTATATTGAAATCGGTAAAAATGAAGGACGACTCGTTCTTGGCGGCAATAGTGATGATTCTGTAGGATATTTTATCGAACCAACCATTTTTGCTGATGTTGATTCGAAAGCCGTTATTGGCCAAGAAGAAATCTTTGGACCGGTACTCTCTGTGATTAAAGCAGAAGATATTGATGATGGAATTCGCATCTTTAATGATACAGAGTATGGTCTAACTGGTTCTTTATTTGCAAAGGATCGTGCGATTATTGAAAGATGTAGAAAAGAATTGCATTGCGGAAATCTTTACTTTAACCGTAAATCCACAGGTGCGATCGTGGGAGCACATCCATTTGGTGGATTTAATATGTCAGGTACTGATTCCAAAACAGGTAGTGAAGATTACCTATTATTATTCATGCAAGCGAAATCAATCTCTGAAGTATTATAATCGATTGGGAATTTATGATGCCAAGGCATTTGCCTTGGCGTTTTTTTGAAAAAAGCTTGTTCTTTTCTGTTAAATTTCGGGTATAATGATGCTTATTAAAAGTTTTCATAAATTACTTGTCAGTTTGGAGGAAATTATGAAAAAAGGAATACAGTTAAGCCCGCCCCAAATCCTCGTCTTCGGTTTCTTATCTGTTATCTTCTTTGGAGCCATTTTATTATATATGCCTATTTCTCTAGAAAAAGGGGTAAATCTTCACTTTCTTGATGCCTTATTTACCGCTACTTCTGCGGTTACAGTTACAGGGTTAAATGTGGTTGACCCAGGAACAACCTTTAATCGATTAGGTGAAATCATTATCATGTTATTGATTCAAGTTGGCGGTATTGGCTTTATGACTTTTGCGATCACGATTTTCGTTTTATTAGGGAAAAAAATCGGCTTAAAACAACGTCTTTTAATGCAAGAAGGAAGCAACCAATTGCAAATGGCAGGAGTTGTAAGATTAGCCTTATATATTCTCCAAATTACCGTCGGATTTGAACTCATTGGAGCAATCTTATTAGCCATCTCTTGGCATCAAACATATGGTTGGGGAGAAGCATTTTATCTTGGAATTTTTCACTCTATTGCTGCTTTTAATAACGCTGGATTTAGTTTGTTTAAAACAAGTTTAATGAATGATGTGGGTAACCTACTGGTTAATTTCGTCATTACTTCTCTGATTATCATCGGTGGATTAGGATTTGTCGTTTTAATGGAATTATGGAACAAAAAGTTTCAGTTTAGAAGGTTAAGTTTACATAGTAAAGTAACGATAGGTGCTACTCTATTTCTAATCTCTTCCGGTACGCTCATCACCTTTTTATTAGAATATGGAAACGCCAAGACACTTGGCCCTTTAAGTATCGGCAATAAATTGCTGGCCTCTTATTTTCAATCAGTGACAACAAGAACGGCGGGATTTAACACCATCGATATTGGTTCACTTACTCAGGCTACGCTTTTTATCTATATCTTGTATATGTTTATCGGAGCAGCGTCAGGGTCGACTGGTGGTGGAATTAAAGTAACGACCATGACGGTATTGCTTGGTACAGTGAAATCTCTACTTAGGGGAAAACAGAATACAGAATTGTTTAAAAGAACGATTCCAACAGAACAAATTCTTCGCTCTCTTACCATTATCATTTTATCTTTAGGGATTGTGTTTTTATCGATATTGATTTTGGATATCACAGAACGGGGAATTCCCTTTTTAAATATTGTTTTTGAAGTGGTTTCTGCGTTTGGTACAGTTGGGCTGAGTATGGGAATTACTCCTTCTCTTTCCGTGATTGGTCGAATTGTGATCATCATCACCATGTTTGTTGGGAAACTAGGCCCTTTAACAATCGGTTATGCCATCGCTAGAAAAGTAGAAAAAGAATATTTCCATTATCCTCAAGAAAAAATGATGATTGGTTAAAAAGTTTCATGCTTTTGAGTGATGAAGTAATTTATGTTATGATGGAAATTGTTATGGAGTTGATTAGGATTCAAGGAGGGATGAGAAATGAGACTATCAAAAAAAGAGGTCGAACATGTGGCCAATTTAGCACGTCTTACATTAACAGAAGAAGAAGTAGATCTTTTTACCGTACAATTAAGTTCGATTTTGGATTTCGCCCAAAAGTTAAACGAATTATATACAGATCATGTGAAACCAACCAGTCACGCATTAAACATTACCAATGTCTTTCGCGATGATGTGGTGCGTGAATCGATCCCAAGAGAAATAGCGCTAAAAAATGCAACTGAGCAAAAGGATGGACAATTTAAGGTACCACCTGTATTGGAAGGTTAGAAAGGAGGGTTTCTTTTGTCTTTATTTGATCTATCCATTTCTGAAATACATAAACGTTTAGCCAATAAAGAATTAACTGCTAATGATTTGGTTGAAGAATCATTCAAACGCATTGCTGAAGTGGAAAAGGATGTACAAGCCTTTTTACTAATTGATGAAGAAGGAGCAAGGAAAAGAGCCAAAGTCATCGATCAGGATATTACCGTTTCTGAAGATTTAGGAATCCTTGCAGGATTGCCCATGGGTGTTAAGGATAACATTGTGACAGAAGGAATTCGGACGACCTGTGCCAGTCGAATTCTAGCAAACTATGAACCTATTTATAGTGCAACAGCATATAAAAGAATGTTTGCTGGACAAGCGATCATGATTGGGAAGACGAATATGGATGAATTCGCCATGGGATCTTCCACGGAACATTCTGCTTTTCATCCTACGTATAATCCTTGGAATTTAGACTATGTACCAGGGGGATCAAGTGGGGGTTCTGCTGCCGCTGTTGCAGCAAGAGAGGTCTATTTTGCCCTAGGTTCGGATACAGGAGGATCTATTCGTCAACCTGCTGCTTTTACTGGTGTTGTTGGCTTAAAACCAACCTATGGATTAGTCTCCCGTTTTGGCTTAGTCGCTTTTGCTTCATCCCTTGATCAAATAGGCCCAATTACCAAAAATGTAGAAGATGCCGCTTATGTCTTACAAACCTTAGCTGGATATGATGAATATGATTCTACATCTGCTAATGTCCCAATCCCTGATTATATTTCACCGCTAACTGGGGAGATCAAAGGCCTTCGGATCGCTGTACCCAAAGAGTATATGGGTGAAGGCGTCGACAAAGCAGTGAAGGAAAAAATTGATGAAGCGATAAAAGTATTTGAGAGTTTAGGCGCGGTCTTCGAAGAAGTTTCTTTGCCCCATACGGAATACGCTGTCGCCACCTATTATATTCTAGCACCATCAGAGGCTTCTTCAAATCTTGCTCGCTATGATGGGCTTCGTTATGGCGTCCGTAGTGATTCCGCGGAGAATCTAATTGAAATGTATAAGAAAACAAGAAGTGAAGGATTTGGTCCAGAAGTAAAACGGCGGATCATGTTAGGAACGTATGCTTTAAGTTCAGGCTATTATGATGCGTACTATCTGAAAGCACAAAAAGTAAGGACCCTAATCAAACAAGATTTTGAACAGATTTTTGCCAAATATGATCTGATCTTAGGGCCGACAACTCCAACGACTGCCTTTCGCATTGGTGAGAAAATCAGCGATCCTTTGCAAATGTATATGAATGACATCCTAACGGTCCCCGTGAATCTAGCAGGATTACCCGCGATCAGTATACCAGCAGGGCTGGTCAATGGCTTACCTGTTGGCTTGCAATTGATTGGCAAACACTTTGATGAGGTGACCATTTTACGAGCCGCTTATGCGTTTGAACAACATACCGATCATCATAAACTTCGACCAATGGTAAAAAGGGGGTAGGGAAGAATGGAATATGAAACAGTGATTGGCTTAGAAGTTCATGCAGAACTTTCAACAAAGACCAAAATCTTTTGCAATTGTTCAACGGAATTTGGCGCACCACCTAATACCCATACCTGTCCTATTTGTCTTGGCCATCCAGGGGTTTTACCTGTAGTAAATAAACAAGCTGTTGAATTTGCAATCAAAGCTGCTTTGGCTTTAAATTGTGAAATTTCTCCCATAACGAAATTTGATCGAAAAAATTACTTCTACCCTGACTTGCCAAAAGCGTATCAGATTTCCCAATATGATCAACCCATTGGCAGAAATGGTTGGATCGAGATTGAAGTTAATGGCCAGAAAAAGAAAATTCGCATCAATCGTCTTCATTTAGAAGAAGATGCCGGGAAATTAACCCATATGGGAAATGGGGAAGGTTCACTTGTAGATTTTAACCGTACGGGTGTTCCTTTAATTGAGATCGTATCGGAAGCCGATCTTCGTTCACCAGAGGAAGCAAGAGCTTACTTAGAAAAATTAAAAAGTATTATTCAATATACAGGTGTTTCTGATGTAAAAATGGAAGAAGGATCGCTTCGCTGTGATGCCAATATTAGTTTGCGTCCTGTTGGACAAAAGGAATTTGGAACAAAAACGGAATTAAAAAACATGAATTCATTCCGTGGTGTCGAGCGGGCATTAGAATACGAACAAAAAAGACAAGCGGAGATTTTAGAAGCGGGTGGGAAGATCGTCCAAGAAACATTACGTTGGGATGAAGAAAAGGGAATCACCGTTTCCATGCGAGGAAAAGAAGAAGCCCATGATTATCGCTACTTTCCCGATCCCGATCTCGTTGAAATCATCATTGATGAAGAATGGATCAATCGGATGAAGGAAGAACTTCCAGAACTACCTGATGTTCGGAAGGAACGGTATATTCATCAATATGGTCTTCCAGTGTATGATGCAGAGATCTTGACTTCATCAAAGGACTTAGCAGATTTCTTTGAGGCTACTTTAGAGTATACCCAAGATGCTAAAGCCGTTTCTAATTGGATCATGGGGGAACTATTAAAATATCTCAATGCGGAAAATCTAACCATTAATGAGAGCAAAGTGACGCCAAAAGGTTTAGGCGAATTGATTCAACTCATCGAAAAAGGAACCATTAGTATTAAAATTGGAAAAACGGTATTCCGCGAAATGCTCGAATCTGGAAAAGCACCCAAGACAATCGTTGAAGAAAAAGGATTGGTACAAATTACTGATGAAAGTGCGATTGCAGCCATCGTCGATCAAGTGATTGCGAACCATCCACAAGTGGTTGAAGATTATCGTAATGGAAAAGAAAAAGCCATGGGATTCTTAGTTGGGCAAGTCATGAAGGAGACAAAAGGAAAGGCAAATCCAGCAATTGTCAATAAGCTGATATTGGAACGGTTGAAACAGGAATAAAGAGTCAATTTATGAAAGCAGTAGGTCAAAGTTGATCTACTGCTTTTTCAATTGACATTGTTAGGGGCTTCCATTAATATGAATGTACAAACCAGATAAAGGAAAGATTTAACATGGGTAAAAAAGGGATTTGGATCATTGGCCATGGTTCCAGTAATCCGAGATGGATAGAATATGTTGATCAGATGATCACAAAGTTAAAGTCTCCTAGTCCAATCGTTCTTTCATTTTTAGAAAAGGTAGAAGGGAGACTGATTGAAGATGGGATCCGACAATTACGGGGATTTGGAATCAAAGAAGTCTTTGTCATCCCATTATTTGTTTCTTCTGGTAGTACTCATATTGGCGAGATTCAAAAAATATTATTTCATTATAAACAAGAATTTACTTTTATTTTTGGATCTTGTATGAATGATCACCCTCTCGTTGTTCAACATATTATCGACCAAGCAAAGGAACTTTCTGATAATTGCAACCAAGAATCGCTACTGATGATTGCACATGGCAGTGATGAAGATGATTTTCAACAGAAGTGGAAGGAAATTCTAGAGAGTTTAACGAAACAAATAAAAGAGAAGACAAATTTTCAACAAATCGATTATGCTACCTTTTTACCCAATACCATTTTAAAGCGATTAGAAGAATTAAAAAGAACTTCAAAAAAGATTCTGGTCGTTCCACTTTTTCTAAGTAGAGGGATTTTTACTGAGGAAAGGATACCTGCAATGATTCAATGGTATCCTGTAAAGTATAACGGAAAGGCTTACTTGCCCAATCATTGGATAACAGAGTGGATTCAGGAACAGATTGATCAATATTATACTAAGGAATAGGTGATTCCAATGAAACGTGCTCGTTTCATTTATAATCCCACATCAGGGAGAGAGGATTTAAAAAAACAACTAGCGGACATTTTAGATATTCTCGAGAGTCACGGGTTAGAAACTTCATGTTATGCAACAAAAGGAGAATTTGATGCCACAAAAGCAGCAAAAGATGCAGTAGAACGAGACTTTGATATCGTCATTGCAGCAGGTGGGGATGGAACCCTTTATGAAGTGGTCAATGGCTTAAGTCCCTATGAAAAACGCCCAAAACTAGGCATTATCCCAGCAGGAACAACGAACGATTTTGCAAGGGCTCTAGGCATTCCCAAAGACTATAAAAAAGCGGCGATGATTATTGGCGAACAATTTAGTATACCAATTGACATTGGGAAATATAACGATAAATATTTTATTAATATTGCCGGCGGGGGAACATTAACGGAACTCACCTATGAAGTTCCAAGCAAACTAAAAACGATCTTAGGACAATTAGCTTACTATGTTCGCGGAATTGAAAAACTTCCCTTTTTGAAACCTATTCCAATTACAATCGAAACAGAAGATATGGTTTATCGGGAAGAAGTCATGCTGTTTCTCATTGCGAATAGTAACTCTGTCGGTGGCTTTGAGAAGCTAGCACCTTATGCAGATTTAAGAGACGGGTTATTTGATGTCATTGTCTTAAAGAAAACCAATTTACCAGACTTTGTTCGTCTTGCTTCCTTAGCATTGAAAGGGGAACATCTTAATGATCCCAAGATTCTTCATTTTAAATCCCGATCTCTAAAAGTTACTTCTTATGGTCCTGACCCCGTTCTTGTCAATTTAGATGGTGAACTAGGAGGGCAATTACCGGGGAAATATGAAATTCTTCCAAAGCATTTAGATGTGTTTGTTGATAGAAATAGCCATAAATGAAATCCAGTCTGAGTAACCCGACTGGAATCCATGTAAAAGAAGTAGAGCGTTGTTAACGTTCTGCTTTTTTCTTTTGGTGGATCAATATGCTAAAATAAACAATAATCGCAAAAAAAGGAGATTTATCATGGCAAAGAAGAAAGCAAAAGAAAAAGCACCGGTAAAAGTAAATCAAATCATTGAGATGGAATTCACCGATCTTAGTCATAACGGTGAAGGAATTGGTAAATATGAAGGATATACTTTGTTCGTTTCCGGAGTACTTCCTAGAGAAAGAGCAAAAGTAAAGGTAACAAAGGTGAACAAAAATTACGGATTTGGCCGTTTAATAGAAATCTTACGAAAAAGTCCTGATCGGATAGAACCTAGGTGTTCGATTTACAAACAATGCGGCGGTTGCCAACTTCAACACCTTTCTTACCAAGGGCAACTAGAACAAAAACGAAAAATTGTGAAAGATAACTTAGAACGGATCGGAAAACTAACCAATGTCATCATCCACCCAACATTAGGAATGAAAAATCCATGGCGCTATCGGAATAAATCGCAAGTGCCATTTGCAGAGCGGGAAAGGGGATTAATCGCAGGGTTTTATGCCAAAGGAACCCATGACGTTATCGACATGAAGGAATGTATCATCCAGCAAGAAAAAAGTGATGTCATGGTACAAACGGTTCGGAGAATTGCCAGTGAATTAGGAATTCCTGCATACAATGAAATCGAACATCGAGGGATTTTACGTCACGTGGTTTCTAGAGTGGCTGTGAATACTGGGGAACTCATGTTGATTCTCGTTACTAATGGTAAAGACTTTCTAAATAAGGATAAGCTTGTTGAACGAATTGTGAAAGAAATCCCAAACCTAACCAGCTTAGTTCAAAATATCAACGAAGAGCGGACGAATGTCATCTTAGGATTCAAATCCATTACATTATGGGGAAGAGATGTCATTTACGATACCATCGGCAATGTGAAATTTGCGATTTCGCCAAGGTCTTTTTATCAAGTTAATCCAGAACAGACTAAAGTCCTTTATGAAAAAGCTTTAGAATATGCAGAGCTTACTGGGAATGAAAACGTGATTGATGCTTATTGCGGAATTGGCACCATTTCACTCTTTCTCGCCCAAAAAGCCAAACATGTCTATGGTGTTGAAATCGTCCCAGAGGCGATAAAAGATGCATGGAATAATGCTAGGATAAATGGGATTAAGAATGTGACATTTGAAGTAGGGGCGGCAGAAAAAGTGATACCTGAATGGGTGGAACAGGGGATAAAAGCTGATGTTGTTGTGGTAGATCCACCCCGAAAAGGCTGTGATGAAGAATTATTGCAAACGATTATCAAGCTTAGGCCTAAACGGATGATCTATGTATCTTGTAATCCAAGCACTCTGGCGAGGGATTTGAGGGTGCTAGAGGATGGAGGGTTTAAGACAGTAGAGGTTCAGCCAGTGGATATGTTCCCACAGACAATGCATGTAGAAACTGTTTGCTTACTTACCAGTAAAATCAAGGGTTTTGAGTAATAAAAATATCAATCATATTTTCAAATATTTCAACTGATTGTTCTCTTTTAATTTGAAAGTTGGCTTTCAAAAGTAATAGTAATCAATTATCTAATAAACTTTTCAATATTAATTTTTGTTTTATATTTGGCTTTGCCTACTATTTGCCAACGGTGATGACATTTTCATATGATATTGTGAGTAACAAAAAGTAATGATAAATAAAACAATTTCCTTTAAAATCCTTGATTTACCTGTATAGTGGTGATGAGAAATAATAATAAAGTATTAAAAATAAGATTGGTTTAATTACGTTGCTTGTGGAGGGAGTTTGTTTCACGGCTAGTGGTAAAAAATGATTGAGCGTGTTTTTCAAATAATATTCTTATATGAAAGGGAGAGGGTTATGAAGCTATATAATTATATGGAAGAATTAGTTTATCGGTATATTGATGAAGTATTGAAAAAGTATAAAAATGTGTGTAAATGTGAAAAATGCAGGCTAGATATGACTGCATACGCATTAAATAATTTACCACCGCAATATACTGTAACGGAAAAAGGTAAATTATTTACTAAGGTTAAGGAAATGGAATCGCAATATGGAGTAGACATTATTAGAGAAGTAACGAAAGCAATAGAAGTAGTGTCTAAAGAACCACGGCATCAAACTCACTAGCGCTGCATATTACATCATGAACTGGATTATATGCAGGGCCACAATTGGAACAAACAAATTTTGCTCCTCTTTTTCTCTTCTCTTAAAAAGATAATTCCGTTAACTAGAAATGAAAAATATCATGAAAAACAAAGAAATTTGTTGAAATATGTTGACAAAAATATAGTAAAAATTTAGATTAATATTAACATAGAGCACATAATTCTATGGCAGCCGGTTGTATGAAAGCCTCTATGCAATTCGTGTACAGGGGCTTTTAGTGTATACAGCTGATTTGAGTAAAGATTAAAGTAAAATTTAGCCTAGACGGTGAAACATAAGATATTGACAGTGGATTATGCGGAGTATAAGACCCAAAGGAAGGACTGATTCGGCAATGAAAACGATTGAATACATAAATAGAACATACAGAACACTCGTTCCCTTGCGGGGGGGGGGGGGTAATACCTGTATTAATTTCAAAAAATCGGAAATCAGTTCTTTGTTGCGCAAACGTAAAAAATAAACTCAATAAAAAGAAAGGCCTATTTTCTCTAGCTGGAAAAATATGTAAATTTCAGCGGTGTAAAATAGGCCTTTTGATTTTTATTTAAAAATCTGAACAATATATGCAAGGCATAATTAATCTGCGGGGAAACATCATCCCTGTAATCAACCTCGAAAATAGATTTAACCTAGTGATCGTAAATAAAAAGATTCGGACGCTAACCTTCTGAAAAGAAAGGGGTGGACAGGATGAATGAAAAAAAGATGCAGATAAAAACCATGGAGGAAAAGGAAAAAGAATTGCATAAAACCATCCTTCTTTCCATTGGCGACGGGGTGATCACCACCGACCAGACAGGTAGGATAACGGCCCTTAACCGGGTAGCGGAGGAAATAACTGGCTGGAGTGAGGAGAAAGTAAAAGGCAGGTACTTTGTTAAGGTTTTTAAATTTGTTGACGAAACTACAGGAGAAGAAGCAAAAAACCCGATAGAGAAAGTGCTAGAGACAGGGCAAATCATCGGCTTGACTAACCATACTGCCCTGATCGCTAAAGATAGGCGTAAGATATCAATAGCTAGCAGTGCTGCACCTATCAAAGACGAAAAAGGAGAAATCTTCGGAGTGGTCATGGTTTTTCGGGATGTCATGCAAGAGAAGGCTTGGCAGGAAAAAATCCTCAACTTAAGCTATCATGATTCACTGACCGGCCTTTATAACCGGCAGTTCATGGAAGAACAGATCAATCGACTGGAAATGTCTCAAGAGATGCCTTTAGTGGCAATCATGGCTGATGTCAACGGGTTGAAACTGGTTAACGATGCCTTTGGTCACGAGGAAGGGGACAAGCTTTTAAAAAAAGTAGCAGAGATATTAAAGGAAAGCTGTCGGAAAGAAGACATCATCGCCCGCTGGGGCGGGGATGAATTTCTCATTCTTCTGCCACATGCTACAACTGAAATCGCAGAACAAATCATTGAGAGAATCGAAAACATGTGTTTGCAAGCAAACGATGGAAAAGCACAACTGAACATAGCCATGGGGTATGCAGTGAAGGCACAAGCCTCGGAAAACCTTGAGCAAGTCATTAAAGAAGCCGAGGAATGGATGTACAGGCGGAAATTAATGGAGGAAAAAAGCTACCACAAGTCTTTGATCAACACCCTGCTTGCCACCCTATATGCCAAAAGCACGGAAACGGAGGAGCATTCTCAACGTCTGAAAAATGATTGCCTGATGATAGGAAGAAGAATGAACCTTTCCGCAAAAGAACTGGATGAACTGGCTCTTCTGACAGTGCTACATGACATCGGTAAAATAGGAATCAGGGAAAGTGTCTTGCATAAACCCGGGCCTTTGACTGCGGAAGAATGGGAAGAAATAAAAAAACATTCCGAAATTGGTTACCGCATCGCTCAAAATACCCCGGAACTGGCGGTTATTGCCGAATACATTTTGTACCACCATGAACGCTGGGACGGCGAAGGCTATCCCCGGGGCTTAAAAGGGGAAGAGATACCTTTATTCTGCCGTATTCTGGCTGTGGCAGACGCCTATGACGCCATGACCAATGACAGGATATACCGAAAAGCGCTGAGCAAGGAGGAAGCAATGGCTGAAATAAGAAGGAATGCAGGGACGCAGTTTGATCCGCAAGTAGTAGATATCTTTTTAGATATCAAGACAAAGGAAAATATTAAGGTGAAACCACTATGACGGCTGGGTTGCCAATTGCAAGGCTACTCATTGCTTTATACCTTGCTAAAAGTGAACTGCAAGTGGGCAACTTATGTTTGTAAGAAGAATCTTGTGTTGTTTACGGCATGCCGAGAGCAGTTTATGAGGCAGGTTTAGCTGATATCCATGATTAAAAATAGGATCCGCAAAATTGATATCCTGGTTCGCTGGGGTGGAGAGGAATTTATTATACTTCTGCCGGATACAACAGCTGATAAAGGTGTGATTTTAGCGGAAGAACTTCGGGTAAATTTAAGCCGTATGGACATACCGGGCGTGGGCAGAGTTACTGCCAGCTTCGGAGTGGTTGGTTACTGCTTGGGAAATAAAGTTAAATATATGCAAATAGCACCGTTATAACGGTGCTATTATGCTATTTACCAAAGACAGCATTAGCCTCCAATAAAATTTGTTCATGCAATCAATTATTTTTCGCCATTGCATAACTTTTCCGGTTTAAGGAAATTATTGCACCGACAAAGGCAATCGTCATTGCAACTAACATCACAGAATGATAGGCTGACAAGAATGTTGATATTTGGTCAGGATTCGGTTTGGTAACACCACCTAAGGCCTCAAATAACGATACTGAAAAAGCAATACCTATAATCATGCCCAAGTTTCTAACCAAACTGTTAATTCCTCCTGCAATACCAAGTTTTTGGGGCGGAACTGAACTCATTACACTGCTATTATTAGGAGATTGAAACATCCCAGATCCCAATCCTATGAGAATTGAACCAGGAATGATCTGATAAAATTGAGCCGTAGCCGAAAGGGTAGAAAAATAGAATAAACCTAGACCGGTAATAGCCAAGCCGCTAGTTGTGAGTACGATGGGGCCGAATTTATCTGAAGCGTGACCACTAATTGGAGCTACAATAGCCATCGTTATCGGAAAAACCGTCATCAATAATCCTACCTGAGAAGGAGTGTAATTAAGAATATGTTGCAAGTAAAATGGAAGAAGCATGTTATTAGCAAACATAGCTACAAAAGATAACCAACCTGAAAGATTGCCTATCATGAAAGGACGGTTACTGAATAGTGATAAATCAATCAAAGGGTGTTGCGTCTTACGTTCATTGATGAAGAATACGAACAGTAGAGCCAATCCTATAATCAAGCTAAATAATACCGATAAGCTAGTCCAACCCCAATCTTCACCATTATTAATTCCTAAGAGTAAACTAATCATCCCGGCTGTAAAGGTAATGGCTCCGATAAAATCAAAGCTCTCTTGCGCTTTTCGAGATTCATCATTAGGGAGAATCAAACGAGCTGCCAGATAACCAATGATTCCTAAAGGAATGTTAATGAAGAAAATAGAACGCCAGCTCGTCAAACCTATGAGCAAACCGCCAAGAGCTGGACCTGTCAGACTGCCAAGTGCAACAACGGTTCCGGTTAGCCCAAGTGCTTTACCTCGTTCATTGGATGGGAAAATAGCAGTGATAATAGCAGCACTGTTAGACATTAACATGGAAGCACCCACTGCTTGCAAAACTCGAGATCCTACCAAAAACCAAATATTATCTGCAAAACCGCATAGTAATGAACCTAAAATAAAGATTAGAAAACCAAGGGAATAGACCTTTTTTCGTCCAAACATATCAGCAGTGCGGCCGAAAACTGGTAATAAACTAGAAATGGTGAGTAGATAGGCTGTAACCACCCATTGTAGGATGGAAATATCTGAATGAAGTTGACTTGAAATGGTTGGCAATGCAACGTTAACGATACTGCTATCTAAGGTGGACATAAAGGTACCAACGGAAACTGTAGCTAATACATACCAGCGGTAATGAGCGGTATTTTTAATGGTTTCAAACATTGTTGTCCTCCTCTAATCTAAATTACCTAAAATTCTGTTTAATCAATTCCTCAGTTGGTTCTGCTCTTGCTCTGATAATTTATAATGAGACAGGTATTGGTTTAACCAATCTCTTAAGAGAAATAAGTGAAAAGGAATGTTATTGCGAAGTAAGAATTGGAGACCGATATGCAGATGTGCCTAAGGAGTTATTAGAAAAAGCATTTCAGCTTCTTGATAAGAAACTGTGGGAGATTCAATAATTAATTGGTTAATTTCTTTCTGCGCTTATTCCTCATTATAAATTTATCAATATAGTAAATTATGGTAATAAATACAGACATAATCCCAAAATACGTAACGATAACGCCTAAAGCGTTTGGACTTTCAAAATGTTTATCTCTCCCTTTGATGCTACTGTCTGGAGAGTAACGTCTTTCAAATTTACCATCTCTTCTTTCAAATCCACCTTCTGAAGGGGAGGGTCTTTCAAAATGCCCATCTCTTTTTTCGAATCCACCTTCTGGAGGATACGCTCTTTCAAATAGCCCATCTACCCCTTTAATGCCGCTTTCTGGTATTTGTGTAGAAGAAAGATTAAACACGTTTGCAACTCCTTGCAACTTTATTATGAAATTTGTTGAGTACATTTGATAAATTCCAAACGCTAATAAAGCAACTGTTGCTACTTTTGCTAAAATCCCTAAACTTGGTTTCGGTGTTTTGAATTTAACGATATTTTTAAAAACGTCTATTACCCATTTCCAATGCAATCCAATATGAACTGCCACTAATATAAGTGATAAATACGAAATTGACATATGAGAAATTTTAAACCATTGTTCATTTCCAACGTTGATATTTGGGAATACAACTCTTGAAATTAAAATACCACTGATTATAATAAAGGCCATTGTAATTAACAGCATTAAGTTTAAAAAGTAACCAAATCTTGTTTTACGAGGCAACTTGTGATCAAACAATTTAACCGTGACTTTTTTTACCCATTTCCAATTGAGCAAGACATGGGTGAAAAATACTACTGCGATTAATAACCCTGCAACTTCGTGAAACGTTAATCCTCCTAATACTTGTATATTATATAATAATACGAAGGTAACAGCCATTATTATATCTAGTCCAAACTTAATCATATTTTTCTTTTTCAAATTTTAGGACCTCCTTCTGTTAATCTAGTAATTTTTTTGCATTTTCTGAAGCTACAATCTCATATATACCTACAATATGTGTCAGGGGAATGTCAAAAAAGAATAAAACTATGATTCTTGTGTTATTAAACATGACTTTATCAACGATGATGAAAAACTTGATTCTCAAACAATAAAAAAATCTATCAAAATTAATTTTTAACCTCAATCCAAGAATGAAAATGTTGCTGCTGTCAATACTGGTAGTGTACCTCAGACAACTGGGCACACATATAAGAGCCTTTCCAAGACTGGAAGGGCTCTAATTTTGCTTTTGTCTTGATCTCCTATTAGCTTTGGAAAACAATGTATTTTTTCCTTTTAAAATAGATCAATCTGCGTTAGAATGAATTTATACTATGTTACTTTAAAGCTGTTTAGTTTAAAAGCTAAAAATCGCAAAAGCAACTAAAAATAAAGAAATGGGAGTGGAAGCAAATGTTGAATATTAAGTTTTATAATGAAGAAAAGATTCCATTAGAGATGCATAAGGTTCGAATTGTACAAAAGTTAAATTTACCCCCAATCGAGCAACGAGTAAAAGCAATAGAAGAAGCAGGATATAATACATTTCTTTTAAAAAACCGCGATGTTTATCTAGATATGCTTACAGATAGCGGTGTTAATGCCATGAGTGATAAGCAACAAGCGGCTATGATGGAAGCGGATGATAGTTATGCCGGTTCTGAAACTTTTACGAGGTTAGAGAATAAAATTAAAGAAATATTTGGGAAAGAGTATTTCTTACCTGCTCATCAGGGGAGGGCTTGTGAGAATATTATTGCTCAAACCTTTGTTGAAAAAGGTTCAATCATTCCAATGAATTATCATTTTACCACAACTCTGGCACATATTGTGTTAAATGGTGGTTCTGTCAAAGAACTATTTACAAATGAGGCGTTAAAGGTTCGAAGTGATTATCCTTTTAAAGGAAATATGGATATTGCTAAACTAAGAGATTTGATAGAAACATATGGTGCTGAAAAAATTCCATTTGTTCGTTTAGAAGCGGGTACGAATTTAATTGGTGGCCAGCCTTTTTCGCTTGAAAATATGCATGAAGTTCGTAAAGTCTGTGATGAGTATGGCATTTTGCTCGTATTAGATGCGAGCTTGTTAGCAGATAATCTTTATTTTATTAAGGAAAGAGAAGAAAAATACAAAACAAAAAGCATTCGGGAAATTACACGGGAAATAGCAGATCTCTCAGATATCATCTACTTCTCTGGAAGAAAACTCGGATCTGCACGAGGTGGGGGGATCTGCACCAATAGTAAAGAGATCTATATGAAAATGCGTGAGTACGTCACCCTTTACGAAGGGTTCCTCACTTATGGTGGAATGTCTGTTCGTGAGATGGAGGCTATTGCGGTAGGTCTTGAAGAAACGATGGATGAAAATATGATCAATCAAGGTCCACAATTTATTGCGTATATGGTGGAAGAGCTTCAGAAAAAAGGGGTGCCTGTTGTCACACCGGCAGGAGGATTGGGCTGTCATATTGACGCAATGGAGTTTGTCGATCATCTTCCGCAAACCGAATATCCAGCTGGTGCGCTTGCTGCTGCACTATATATTGTTAGCGGTATTCGTGGAATGGAAAGAGGAACTCTATCGGAACAAAGAGACGAAAACGGAAATGAAACATTGGCCAATATGGAACTCTTACGTCTTGCCATGCCTAGACGGGTTTTTACATTATCCCAAGTGAAATATGCCATCGACCGTATTTCATGGCTTTATGAAAATCGGAATCTAATTGGGGGCTTAAAGTTTGTCGATGAGCCAAAGGTTTTACGTTTCTTCTTTGGAAGATTGACTGTGACTTCTGATTGGCCATCTAAATTAGTAAATAAATTTAAAGCGGATTTTGGAGATAGTTTGTAAGTTAAATGACAATCCCTAGACAGTTTCTCTTAAAGAAGAGAAGCTGTTTTAATGTGCGCATAACCTACTAAGCATCATCGTTTTCTTACCTATAGCATTGATTCATGAATTAATTTCGGACTTGCTTAAAGTTCCTATTATTCATTTTGATGGAAAAAAATTGATATAGATTAAGATAATAAAAATAGTAATTAAAAGAGCCGCCTTCCCGCTAATAGTAAAGGCAGCTCTTTTTTTATACCAATCCCTTTTGTAACAAGCAAATTATATGTTGAGCTCCATCATATGCTTTTTTATCTCTTGTATTAACCGAAGCTTGTCTGCTTGCAAAGCCTTGATTGATAAGGCTTTGAAAACAGGTTGCAGGATGTTGAAGCTTTCCGTACCCTCCACCCAGACTTCTTGTGGAATCTGCCCGAGCTGTTGGATCATCTTAAGAAACGTATGCTGATACTGTTCTTCAAAGCGTTCTTGCCCGATCATTTTATAATATAAGATGAGTCCACTCTTTTGATCGGCTCCGATCACCACATTTGGGTAATAGGGACGTAGGCCTTTTTCATCCTGAACCGGTTCATGGAAATAAAACGTTCCGAATTCAATTACCGCATTGAGGCGTTTGCTCACATTCTTCCGCAGTTGCTTTAATTCGAACTCTGACACATACAGTTCAGAAGGTGTAGAGTTTTCAATGACTTCAGGTGTTATTGTAGCGTCTCGCCATTCCAGTTGGCCGCCTGTTGCAACAGGAATCCTAGCAAACCACTGTTCACTCCTTGAATCAGGAACCAATTGATCATCCTTACCCGTGCGAACGGCAACATCCAAAACCTGCTCCAATGCAATACTGGCAATCTTCACTTCTTGCTCATCAATGTACCATGGATAATAACCTGGTTTGAAGCTTCGGAATAACGGCCATTGCTTCTTGCCTCGGAATGTCAGGCCCAACCGCTTGATCAGGTCATAATCCCACTGTTCAAGCTCATCCCTATCTGTAAATGAAACGAGGATCGAACGTTGCCGGGTAACAATGTTATGGAAGTTTTCTGAACCGCTCATGATTTTTTGCAACGAAATCAAACCGTCATTACCCAGATAGATGGCAAGCCCGAATTCTTCTCCCATCTCACCGAGGACACAGCAATAGGTGAATTCTCCCGTGTCAGGAAGCTTTACAGCAATGATTTGATTGTCTGACAACCATTCCCATGGCTTCAACTTCTTGAATTGAATCGCGTAGTCGAAGAGCCGCTGCCAATCGGTTAAATCTGATCCAGCATTCGATTCGGCTACCGCTTCCTTTTGGAACGATTGAAACACTTTGTTGATCTCTTCAGCAAGCTGTTTATTGTCCACTTTTTCTGATGTTTCATCCTCGACCCAGAAACCACTACTGTCTTCCTCAGGTGCAAGGCGCATTGCTTTGATGCATCTTGGATAGGTGGCACCTTGTTCGGGTTCCACTATCTTTTCAAGGACAATCTCGTGCCTCCAGTCATCACCGAAATCATAGATATAGATACACTTGTCCTTTTCTTTTTTTAGAAACTTTTCAAGAATGACCTCCTTTTCATCCAGTTTCACTTTATTGTAAAAAAATCCAAAAGCATCCTCTTCTACTTCAACGGGTTCGATATAGATGATCTGATTATGAGGGTCCTTCACTTCAAAAGTGTGCATGTGGTAACCCAGCCAATCAAATGCAATCTGGAGTAACTCGTGAAGTGTCGCGAACGTTGTTTTACTGTCTAGCTGAATTCTCCTCCAGACAGGAGGTGACGTGTGCTGCAAGGTGATTTTTAACTGGTAAATCATCCTATCGTTCTCCTTTTTTACGTTTTCCCTTAAAATATTCAACTTGTTCCTGTTACCATTATACACATTCTTTTGAAGTTTAAGAAACTACCGAACGGATGATATCGTATTTTTTAGATACGAAAGATTGTTGTAAATACTTGTCAACAAATCGGATTTGAACCGAATGTATCTCACTTTGGATTCGATTAAATGAGACATTAGCAAAACTGATAGGCGTCAGTAAATGGACAGCATACGATATGATGATGGAACTTGATCTATGAATTTTTGAATAATAAGCACTATTATAGTTTCCGTACTGAAGCTCTTGCTTAATGGTCAAGGTATAAAACGAAAGGAAAGAATCAGCATGAAAGTGGGAATCGCATTAGGGGGTGGAGCGGTACGCGGCTTATCTCATATAGGCGTGTTAAAAGTGTTTAAACAGTATCAAATTCCCCTTGATTTTATTGTTGGTACCAGTATGGGTAGTGCCATAGGTGGATTGGTTGCCGCGGGAATCGATATTGAAGAAATTGAGGAATTTGTTCTTTCAACTCCATCCTATCGGTTAATCGATATTGGCATTTTAAAGCGTGGAATTTTTGCCGGAAACAAAATTTACTCAACACTCATTCAATTATTGGAACAAAAAGGACTTGGAGATCTTAAAATCGAAGACCTTTCATAATAACAATAGATTCATCTATTTAGGAGGGATAGCATGGTCAAAGTCTTATTCGTTTGTTTAGGGAATATCTGTCGTTCACCTATGGCTGAAGCTGTTTTTCTTGATATGGTTAAGAAAGAAGGTTTAGAAGATAAAATATCTGTTGATTCAGCAGGTATTGGCCATTGGCATGAGGGCGAACAACCTCACCATGGTACAAGAAGCATTCTTGACCAGTATCAGATTAGTTACAAAGGAATTTTTGCAAGGCAAATTCGTCCAAACGACTTAAAAGAGTTCGATTATATCATAGCAATGGATGAGGGGAACTTGGACTCATTACGGCAATTAGCAGGTGGAAAAGAAACAGGGTATATTGCAAGATTACTTGACTTCGTTCCTCATTTCAATGAAAAAGATATTGAAGATCCCTACTATACTGGCCGGTTTGACTATGTGTATCAGTTGGTGACAGAAGGGTGTAAACATTTGCTGGATTTTATCAGGGAACGCCAAGAAATATAACCTTTTTTTTAAAAAAAAAGCAGGAAAATGTAGAACTATGTCGAATTTATGTTTAATTAGAATAAAGATAGATACAGATGCAGATATACTACTTAATTATGGAAGGATTATATTGAATGGCGAAGACATTGTATTCTCGTTTATTGCTTTTTGCTCTGTTTATTAGTATGGTCCCGATGATCTTTGTCGGATATATCTCCTACCAAGCGCATAAAGAATCATTAACAAAAGAAATGGATCAGAATTTATTTCTATTATCTAATAATCTAGCTGTTGAAATTGAGAATTTTATCTCAGAACGATTAATGGATGTAAACCTATTACAAGAAAATGAGTTATTGAATAAAAACAATGCTTCTATAGAGGATATTAAGAGAGAATTAAAGAAATTCGTTCAGGTTCATACCATTTATGAGGGTGCAATCTTAACCGATGATCAAGGGATCGTTATTTATGATACCAATGAAGGAGTCATCGGCAAAGATTTAAGTAAACGAAGTTGGTTTCAACCTGCAATTCATGGAAATATATATATATCAGATATTTACTTATCTCCTGCTTTAAATAAACCCCTTTTAACATTAGCTGGTCCGATCACCAATCAAAAGGGAGAGATCATTGGGGTTGTCTCCCCGGCAATCAATCTTAATGAATTATATAAAACGATGGATCAATTTGCGAATGAAAGCAAAAATGTGAATTTATCTGCTTATGCGTTCTTAATTAATAGGAATGGTGACTATATCGCACACCCTAACCGAGCAAAAATTTTAAAAGAAAATTTCTTTAAGAAGAACCATCTTGATCTAAATCAATTAGAGGAGCTTAGTAAAAACAAACAAATATTCTATTCGACTACGGAAAATACGGTGAATGCTTTTACCCGTATTAAACCGACAAAGGGATTCCAACACGATTGGTATATTGGTGTTTCCGTAACCAAAGATGAATTTTATACGCCATTAAAACAACTATTAATAAAATATCTTATTTTATTTGGTGTCATGTTGACATTGATCATATTAGCTGTAATTCCTTTGGCTCGATCAATTGTTTTACCAATTAATCAGTTGGTAGCAGCAACTTCTGATTTTGCGAAAGGGAAAAAGGTGAAACCATTAAATATTGATACATATCAAGAATTAAACCAATTAAACCATACATTTAACCTTATGACAGAACAACTAAAAGAGCGGGAAAAACAACTGATTCGATCGGAAAAGCTGAAAGCAGCTGGGGAGTTGGCAGCTGGTTTTGTTCATGAAATTCGCAATCCCATTACCACGATTCGCGGTTTTCTCCAAATCATGAATGAAGAAAAAATAATGCAGGATAAACCTTATTTCCCCATTATCTTTCAAGAAATCGATCGCGTAAATCGAATCATTACTGATTTTCTAACCTTTGCAAAACCTAACACTTCGTTTCATAATGTACCGACGGATCTTAATCAAGTGATTGATGAAGTATTATTACTGTTTGAATCACAAATGCCAATGAAGAATATTCTGATTGATAAAGATTTAATGCCCGTTCCAAAAACTGTGCTTGATCCAACTTTTATTAAACAGGTTTTTATTAATCTCATACAAAATGCAATCGATGCAATGCCACAGGGGGGCTCCCTAACTATCTCAACACGATATGAGATGGCAGATCAGCAAATTATGATCTTCTTTCAGGACACAGGAATCGGGATGGATCAGAAAACAATAGAAAAGTTGGGCACTCCATTTTTCACGACGAAAGAAAAAGGGACAGGGTTAGGTTTAATGATCAGCTATCAAATCATTCAAGAGTTAAATGGGAAGATCACGGTAGATAGTCAATCAGGCTTAGGGACAACATTTACGATTCATCTACCAGTAACAAATTCAAAATAGAAAGGTATGGAAATCAACCTTAAAATTTTAGATAAGGAGCTTGTCGGCATACGCTTGGCATGCTCCTTTTTAATGCACCAACTGTTGTGATTCCTCGCTCTTCTAATTGATCCAAAAAACATAGAAAAAGTTTAGCAGTCATCTTTGCATCGCCAAGTGCAGTATGGCGGTCAATAATTGGGATTTGATAATATGCTAATAACCGATCCAACTCATGAGACTCCCATCTTGGATAGAGATGAAAGGAAATATTCATAGTATCGATAATCGGTTGTCGTACTTTTAGTCCTAAATGTTTTTTAAGTGCAATATTTAAAAAGTGGAGGTCAAAATCGGCACTATGGGCAACTAAGTAGGATTGATGAGCGAATTTGAGAAATTGGTATATTGCTTCTAAGATGAAAGGTTGATCTTTTAATTGTAGGTTCGTAATTCCTGTTAAGATTTCAATTTCTTTGGGGACTTCTCTTAAAGGATTTACATAAGTATGAAATGTTTCTGTGATTTGCCCTCTGACAAGCTTGACTGCCCCTATTGCAATAATCTGATCCCCTGCATAAGGATGAAAACCTGTTGTCTCCGTATCAAAGACGACATATTCGATTTCTTTTAAGCGATGATCAGGGTCGACCATTTCTTTTTTAGGAATGAGTAATGGTTGAATCTCATGAAAAAGTTGATGATTTTTCTTTAACAATGCCATACATTAAAACCCCCTCAAATGTGAACCAGGCATTGCCAAATGGCGAATGGACCATTGTTGAAACCAACGGGCTGTCATTAGTGCTTTTTTTAATTGAATCCGCTCTTTTTTTGTTAAATGGTGAGGATTGATAAAGGAATCAACATGTTTTATTCGCAAAATGATGAAATCATCAAAGGCTTGAGTAATTTCATCTGCTTCATCGAAAGTGAGTATTCCTTTTTCTTTTAATGCCTCGATCCTTTCCCAAGAACTCGTTTCCATAATTCCATATTTAAAAGCTAACATTCGCAAGCCATTGACAATATGCAAGATCCCACCATGTTTCATATCGATTTTCCCTTGTTGTTCTCCTTTTCTGGTTATAAATCGACCAAAACGATTGATTGGAACTTCAATTCTCGATTCATCTTCAGCAAGTAAGTGAAGGAAAATAGGTGGCTGTGATTGATCGAGGAAAACATTTCGAAGTTGTTCAGCAAGATAATAATCTCCATAAATCGGGCGGAAATCAAAGAAAATAGTAAATTGGCGAATCATATCTGGACTGCGTTTTTGATACCATAAATGAATCGAGTTGATCCATTGACTAAGGCTCTTTCTCCACTTTGGATTGGTTGCCATGACTCCACCTGTACATTTGGGGAAACCATATTGGTCCAAGTAGGTGACAATCTTTTCAGCTAATTTTGTAAAATATTGATCAACCTTTTTTTCCTCTTCTTCTGGAACATCGGCATAAACAATGGCATTATCTTGATCCGTTTGTAAGGTTTGTTCTTTGCGCCCTTCACTTCCTAGACTTAACCAACAATACGGGACCGGTGGAGTACCATACCCATCCCTTATCATCTCTTTTTCAGCAATCGAAATGATTTTCTTCGTCACTCGTTCATTCATCTCTGTAATAATGGCAGCTAATTCTTTAGGAGTAGCATGTTGTTGGATCATTTCTTGTAGCATTTGATTGACTTGAGATTTTATCGGCATAAGTTCTGCTAACGTAGTCGCCGATTCAATTTCTTTGATCAAGCGAAAACTATGATTCGAAAAGGAATGGATTAAATTTTTGGTGGAGACAATCCCAACTACATTTTCTTGATCAACAACAGGTAGATGTTTGATGTTATGTTTTAACATAAGATGTAGCGCATCGAAATAGAAAGCATCAGGAGATATGGTAACAAGCGGGGAGGTCATGATTTCTTTTGCTTTAATCGTAGTTTTATCACTCGAATGATGATTATATAGCATAGTAAAAGCTTGAATCAGATCTTTTTCTGTAATAATACCAATTGGGGATTGGCGTTCATTAAGAACAATGATTGACCCAACCCTCTGGCGAAGAATGGTTTCTGCTATTTCTAATAGATGATCATCTTTTTGGCAAGTAAGAACAGGCTGACTCATGAATTCAATGACTTTCTTTCGGTAAGGTGAACCTTTTTGATTTTTAAAAGAGATAGATGTTTCTTTTTCCAAATGTTTATATAACTCTTGAAGACGCTTTGTAATTAATCGAGCAACTTCTTCGGTAAAAAAGGGGTATTTTGCCATTAAAGATTCAAAAATCGTAATCGGTACGAGTAAAAATTCCACCTCATTGACAGCCTGAATGGTATATGAGAATCCTTCACCAGACATTGCATGAATCAGCCCAAAAACTTCTCCTTTGCTATAGGTTTTGATGGTGATTTCTTCTTGGGAATCATTTACGATCATATTTTTGGCTAATCCATTTAGAACCACAAAAAGGTGATCTACCTGTTTCTCGTTTTGATGAACGACAATTTGCTGCTCTTCAAAACGGACTTGTTGAGAGACTGAGATGATTTTTTTAATTTCCTCATCAGGTAAATGGGAAAATGGAGGTATTCCTTTTAAAAATGAAAGCAGAGTAGTTGTCATAACAACATCTCCTATTCAGGATACCGATCCTTCTTGCTACAAGGTAAACCGGTTTACAATTTTTTCTAATGATAGTGTTTGATTTTTCAAATTTTCCGCATCCTTTGTTAGTTGAATGACATCATGGCTATGCTGTTCCATGGCCGAACTTACTTCTTTGGCCGCATGGGTAAAAGAATAGGAAATATGCATGATTTCTTTGATCGAACGTTCGATATTTCGATAGTGTTCCATTAACTGATAGGATTGGAATTCATTTTGTACCACATTTTCTTTCGTATGAACGACGACATCATTAAGATGCTCAATCGCAGTTCCTGCTTGTTTGACAAGTTCCATTCCTTTTTCCATCTCTTCTACTCCATGTAAAACAGATTGAACTGATGATCTACTTTCTGCATTTACCTGTTCTAATAGGTGAAGAACTTCTTTGGCAAAGCTTGTTGTTTCTTCAGCTAGGTTTCGTATTTCTTCAGCAACAATGGCAAATCCACGACCCTCTTCCCCTGCATGAGCAGCTTCAATGGATGCGTTAAGTGCTAAAAGATTGGTTTGTTTTGCAATTTTCGTGATCGCAGAAACTTTTTGCGAGATCTCAGTCATTCGTTGATTCATTCGTTGACTTGCAAGAGAAGACGCATGAATTAATTCCCTTATTTTTTCCATCTGTTTTGAAGTTTGTTGCACAGCTTCTGTACCATTTTTTGCAGTATTTGAAGCGTTTTGCGAGAGTTCAACACTAGTTTGAATGGATGATTGAATGGATTTCGTGATCTGAAGTGCATCTTGAATATTTTGTTCCATATGGGCGAGAGCTTGTAATTGGGTTTCGGTACCAGCGCTGAATTCTTCCATTGTAGATGTTAGTTCTTGAAAAGTTTCAGATAACTGTTCTATATAATTGGCCTGTTTGACCGTGAAGCTTTTCGTATGAAACGTAGCATTTTTTAATTCAGTTAAGATGGTATGCATACCAATTGCGATTTTATTTAATTCATATCCCATTTGGTGAAACTGATCTTTCCAAAATGTTTTCTTTACTCTTTTCGTAAGATCACCTGCTGAAATAGCTCTCGTCATTTGATGCCATTGTTCAATTGCTTTAACCATGAATAATTGAAACCATGTAGAAACAATGAGAGAACTAATCAGACCAATAAGGAGGGAGAGCAAACTTCTTTCAAAATGAAAAAATGATAAACTAATGAAGGTAACGAGCAAAGGAAGGAGTCCCAACGCGTAAATTGATGGACGTAAGTATGGTTTGTTGACAATTCGACCTAATCGTAAGTTATACGAATGGTTTTGATCTCGATAAACAGGACAAGAGGCATCGATAAGGAGTTCCCCTGTATTGCGATGATAAATCTGAAGTAAAGGTTTTTTGGTTTTGGCTGATTTTTGCCCCACTTCATCATCAAAATGGGTTCCTTCCCGTAAGCGGTTAGTATGGATAATTCCCCAACCATTTTCATCGACGAGCACAAAATATTCATCTTTTCCTAAAAATTGTTCCAAAAGCTCGCGTATTACTTTTTCATTTGTTACAAGGTCTGGATCTTTTTCAATGATGGGAGTAAGTTTTTCGCCGACGTGAATAACTTTTTTTAGTGCTTGTTTGGCTTGTTTACCTTGAAGAGATTTTTTACGATTCAACATTGTCCCTCCTTTTGTGAAGCAAGTTTTGTTTCATTATATGATTAGATTCGGCATAAAAGCATGGATTCCTCTGAAATTTTTTTAAATTTTCCGATATTTATATTTATAATAAAAAAGAGATGACATTTCGTCACCTCTTTTATTTACCTTTCATGTATTTAAGCTTGGCTTAATTCATTTTTCACTTGTTGAATCTCTTGTGGAGTTGCAGGTTGTGCGGGTTTGTAATACCCTTTTTGTGTTGCAACATTAGCTAAATCAAACTGAAATTGTTCGTCAGAATTGCGAATCTGTTGCAAGGTTTGTCTTAGTTGAGGATTTGAAGTTTCTGCTATTACACGTGCGTAATTTCCAAGGCTTCCTTTTAATTGGTTTAATACATCATTTACGATTTGTTTTTCTTGCATGATAATCCCCCTATTGTAAGAATGACATTAATTTTTGTTTGGTGTTTTGTGCGGATTGTGAAGATTGTTGTAACATTTGTTTGATTTGTGGGTCAGTAACTTGGTTCGCATATTCTTGTAATTTTTGATAACCTAAATCATGGGCACTGATTAATTCCCTTAGGTTCTGTAATTCCATTAGTGTAAGTTGTTGATGCATTACGACTTCTCCTTTCTGATTAAGAATACAATTGTAATTTGTGAAAAATCCATTTAATTTATTCTTCAAAATTGAATCATTTTTGGAGGAAAATGAAATTAGGCTCAATTTTGGCAGAAAAGTTGATGAAGAACATATTGGAGATATGGTAGAATGAATACGTTTAACAGTGAAATCTTAACAAATGGTATCTTAAAGAGATTTAAAAGGGGAGGGACAAATGATTACAATTAGAGGACATCATCTTCTCTGTATCCATGGATTTCAGGGAATGGGTTATAGTGAAACCTTTGTGAAGGAAATGGAAAAAATTTCATTAATATTACGGGATAATTTAAACAATACCGATATACTCATCCGTGTTGTGAATCAGCTAGACGATGTCTGTCAAAGTTGTCCACATCGTGGAAATAACAAGTGTGTTCAAGATGAGAACTCCAATCAACATGTTACTGAAATGGATCAAAAGGTGATAAAAAAGTTAGAACTTGAAGCAGGTAGGATCTATAGCAAAAGAGAACTATTACAAAGGACAAAAGAAAAAATAGAACCAAACGATCTAGATGTAATTTGTGAAGGATGCTCATGGTTAGGCTATGGCGTTTGTAAAGAGGGTATTGAACGGTTAAAAAGGCAAGAGTTTTGATTTCTGATGCAAGGAGGAGTGATATCGATGTCAAAACCAATATATGATAAGAAAAAACAACTCCAATATATTAAAGATAAATTGCAATTAATTACATATATGGTTGATCAATTAAATCCTGATTCAATTCAGTTGGAGGATTTTCAGTATATTGCTGAAGAATTAAAAGATTTAATTGTCAAAACCAATATGTTTCATTTCCGTCATGAAACGGCAAAAAAAGAAGGAGTAACCGTAAAATAGGCTATCCTTTCTAAAAATAATTAGATTATTTCTATAAATGGTTAGTCAGCTTGTTTCTTTCTTACATTTCCCCACCATGTGCGAAGATAAGGAATGACCCAACGGTCCAAGCCAATACGTCCTGCATTAAAACCTGCTACAATGATAAAAATACTGAGTAGTACCATTTGGGGATTAGAGCTAACCGTACCGCTAAAAAGGAAAGAGAAGTTCATCATCATGCCAAAGAAGATTGCTGCTGTTGTTAAACAACCAAGAATAAGTCCTAAACCTACTAAAAATTCACCCCAAGGAATTGCAAAGTTAAAGAATCCAATATTTGGTAAGGCAAAATTCTCAATAAAGCTACCCCACCATTGAGATACAGATGGATGTTCTCCACCCATTTTCTTTAAAGCTCCTTTTAAAAATCCTGATGCGTCAAATGGACCTTCACCAGTTAGTTTTTCCCATCCTGCTGTCATCCATTGCCACCCAAGGTACAGCCTTAAGATCAAGAGAATGATTGAGGCGTAAAAATTTTCTCGAAGCCAACGTACCACCATAAAGTCCCTCCCATCAGATTTAATTTTGCAAGGAATAATTTTTTTATCCCCTTGCATTATATATATAAGAATGACTTTTCAAACCTAGCACAATCTTACCCATTAAGCCATAATTTGTTCACAAACTTTTGAACAAATCATTACAATTTGAATTTGTTATGAAAAAACACATCTTTTTTATGTAAAGTGATAAATGTAGGAAAGAAAAAGGAGGAATCTTTGATCATGAATAATCACAGCAAAATTGTCGTTATAGGGAGCGGTGCAGTTGGTTCTACTTTTGCTTATACAGTTCTTTTAAAAGGGTTAGCCAATGAATTAGTGATCATTGACAAAAACAGAGATAAGGCTGAAGGGGATGCCCTAGATTTAAACCATGGTTTACTTTTGGCACAACCTATGAAAATATATGCTGGAGATTATCCCGATTGTAAAAATGCAGATATTATTGTCATTACTGCAGGGGCAGCTCAAAGACCTGGCGAGACTCGTCTTGACTTATTACAAAGAAATGTTTCCATCTTCCAAGAGATCTTTTCAGAAGTGATGAAATATAACCAAGAAGCGATCTTCTTAATCGCAGCAAATCCTGTGGATATACTCACATATGTCAGCATAAAACTATCAAATTTACCAAAAGAACGAATCATCGGTTCAGGTACATTATTAGATAGTGCTCGTTTTCGCTATTTGATATCGGAAAAGATGAATATCGACCCAAGAAGTGTTCATGGTATGATCATCGGAGAACATGGGGATAGTGAGGTACCGGTTTGGAGCTTATTAAATATTGCAGGAATCAATCAAGAAAAAGCAGATGCTGCCTCTCGATGCTATTTGTCAACAGAAGATAAGGAAAAAATCTATCAACAAACCAAAAATGCTGCATATCAAATTATTGAAAAGAAAGGGGCTACTTACTATGCCATCGCCCTTTCGTTAGCTAGAATTTGTGAGGCAGTCTTGGGTGACCAAAAATCGATCCTTCCTGTTTCCGCTTATTTAAGCAACTATAAAGGAATTGATGATGTCGTTTTAGGAATTCCAAGTGTAGTAGGAAGAAATGGGATTGAAGAAGTGCTTGATATCCCCCTTTCTGAAAAAGAAGAGAAATTATTAAAACAATCAGCAGACCAATTAAAACGTTTTATCGCCCAAATTACTTTACCTTCGGAGAAATAAAATTTTATACATAATCATATGAATTTCGATCTTCTTTTTTTCGACAAGAAAGAGTTTTTTTCTTTTGACTACTCTCTTCAAAAAAATGAAATGGCTTGTATGTTCTAACGCTGCTCCTAACCTTACGGCTTTCTTTGAATAAACAGTCGAAAAGAAAGCTCGCTAGCGAAAGTCACAACTTATAGAACATACAAGCCTCTTTTTATCTAGTAAAACGAATGAAACAAAATTTATACTTCTAATGAAAAAAGAAAACAATAAAAAGAAGATCAATAAATGGGGTGAGTTGATGAATTTTCATATACCGCTAGATCATGGAATTGATTTCGTTGGCGATGTTCATGGCTGTTATGATGAGTTAATAGAAGGAATGGATCGTTTAGGTTATGAAAGACAACCAGATGGGTCGTACCGCCATCCAAATGGGCGCAAGTTGTTATTTCTAGGCGATATGATGAGTCGCGGTCCTAATTCTCTAAAAGTAATGCGGCTTGTGATGGAAATGGTGAAGAACAAGCAAGCCTATGCCATCGATGGAAACCATAATTGGAAAGTGGTTCGCTACCTAATGGGAAGAAATGTCACAATGGCTAACGGGGATGAACGATTTGTTGAAGAACTTGAACGATACGAAAAAGAACATGGGAAAGAAAAGGCTGAAGTCTTTAAAGAAGAAATGAAAAAATTCTTATTATCTTTGCCCTCTCATTACATCATTACAGATAGAGGGAAAGATCTAGCAGTCGCCGTTCATGCAGGAATCCGTGATCAAGATATTGGCAAAGATACTCATGCGATCCGTTCGTTTACTCGTTATGGCGATACAGATGGTGTTGATGAAAAAGGGAGACCAATCCGTAAAGACTGGACCGTGAATCATCGCAATGATCTACTGATTATTTGGGGACATGATCCTAAGCCAGAGGCAAAAGTCATTAATCGCACCATCAACATTGATCAGGGTTGTGTCTTTGGTGGGCGATTAACATTTTTGCGTTATCCTGAAATGGAGATTGTGCAAGTGGATGCCAAAGAGAATTATGCCAATGATCAAGAACACCCGATTACCAAACACTTTGGCAGAGCGTAAGTTTTTTTCTAAACCTATGATCCCAAAAGAAAAAGTGATATGATGGGAATAACAGATTTTAGCAATTTTTTAGAAGAAGGAGGAAAGTGTCATGTTAGAACAGCAGAAGAAATCCTTACCAAAAAGGAGCGAAATTGATCCCAAATATAAATGGGATCTTGAAGCCATCTATGCTACAGATCAGGACTGGGAAAATGATTTTAGAAAAGCAAAAGATTTGGCCGATCAATTAAAAGAATATGAGGGAAAGCTTCAGAACTCACCTCAAGTTTTACTCTATGTTTTAAGATTATCGGATCAAGTTTCTGAATTGGTTGAACGGATTTTTGTTTATGCGAGAATGAGAAAAGATGAAGACAATACCAATGCCAAATATCAGGCACTAGCTGATCGAGCTAGTAGCCTTAGTATCGAGGTAAATAGCGCAAGTTCCTATATAGTTCCAGAAATTTTAGCGATGCCAACAGAAACGTTAGAAAAATATATTCAAGAAGAAAAAGGACTGCAACTGTATCGACAATATTTAGATGAAATCATTCGTACCAAACCTCATGTCTTATCGACAGAAGAAGAAAAATTATTGGCACAAGTTGGTGAAGTAGCACAAGCGCCAGATCATATCTTTGGAATGTTAAATAATGCCGATATTAAGTTCCCAACGATTAAAGATGAAAATGGGGAAGAAGTGGAGTTAACCAAAGGCCGTTACATTCAATTTATGGAAAGCGAGGATCGCCGAGTTCGCAAAGATGCCTTTGAGGCATTATATCAAACCTATGGAAGTTTGAAAAATACTTTTGCTGCAACCTTAAATGCGAATGTAAAGAAAAATGTCTTTTATGCCAAAGTAAGAAAATATCCATCCGCTTTAGTGGCTTCACTTGATGATGATAATGTTTCCCAAGAGGTTTATGATAACTTGATCGCGACTGTACATAAGAATTTAGATTTGATGTATCGTTATGTGAAACTGCGTAAAAAACTTCTTTGTATCGACGAGCTTCATATGTATGACCTTTATAACCCGATTGTGAAAGATGTGAAAATCAATGTTCCTTACGAAGAAGCGAAGGAAATAGTGAAAAAGGGGCTAGCACCATTAGGTGAAGAATATCTCGCTCTATTACAAAAAGGATTTGAATCACGATGGATTGATGTTTATGAGAATCAAGGGAAGACAAGCGGAGCCTATTCATGGGGGGCTTATGGCACACATCCTTATATCTTGTTGAATTATCAAGATAATGTCAACGATTTATTTACATTGGCCCATGAACTTGGCCATTCTATGCACACTTACTATTCCCACACCAATCAGCCATATATTTATGCTCATTACAAAATTTTTGTCGCGGAAGTCGCCTCAACTTTAAACGAAGCACTATTAATGAATTACTTATTAAAAATAACGACGGATAAAAATGAAAAACTATATTATCTCAATCACTATTTAGAACAATTCCGTACAACGGTTTATCGTCAAACCATGTTTGCTGAATTTGAAAAAATGATTCATGAAAAAGTAGAATCAGGTGAGGCGCTAACACCAGAATTGTTAAATCAAATGTACCATGAATTAAATGTGAAATATTATGGTCCAGATATTGTAGTTGACGATTTAATTGATCTGGAATGGGCAAGAATTCCCCATTTCTATATGAATTTCTATGTTTACAAATATGCGACAGGATTCTCTGCAGCGATCAGTTTATCCCAACAAATTTTAGAAGAAGGTCAGCCAGCTGTAGAGCGGTATCTTAACTTTTTAAAATCAGGAAGCTCCGATTATCCAGTTAATCTCTTGAAAAAAGCAGGAGTCGATATGAATACCCCAGAGCCGATCCAAAAAGCTTTAGATGTATTTAGGGAAATTCTTGACGAAATGGAACAGCTCCTTAGGAACAAAGAGGCAAAGAATCAGCAAAAATCCATAGATTGATTTTATTTTTAAGTTTAGTAAAATTTTCTTTGTATTATTTTTGTATTATTTTTTATGACCTTTTTTAAAAATATTGGAGGTGTCGTCGTGGTCAGACCAGTACAATTTGATTACAGTAAAGCCAATCCTTTTTTAAAACAACATGAGCTTGATCAAATGAAAGATATGGTTAAAACCGCTCATCAAATGTTACATAACAAAACAGGGGCAGGGAATGATTTTGTTGGTTGGGTTGATTTACCTGTAAACTATGATAAAGAAGAATTTGAACGAATCAAACAAGCGGCGAAGAGGATCCAAGAGAACTCTGATGCCTTTGTTGTGATTGGAATTGGGGGTTCTTATCTAGGAGCAAGAGCAGCGATTGAAATGCTAACTCACAGCTTCTACAATCAATTACCCAAGGAAAAACGGAAAACCCCTGAAATCTATTTTGTTGGTCATCATATTAGTTCTACTTATACCAAGCATCTTTTAGAAATTATTGAAGGGAAAGACGTTTCCGTTAATGTCATTTCTAAATCAGGAACCACAACGGAGCCAGCTATTGCCTTCCGTATCTTTAAGGACTATCTTGAAAAGAAATATGGAAAAGATGAGGCCAAGAAAAGAATATATGCCACTACGGATCAAGCAAAAGGAGCATTGCGCAGATTAGCCGAAGAAGAAGGATATGAAACGTTTATTATCCCTGATGATGTGGGTGGAAGATATTCTGTATTAACGGCAGTAGGATTATTACCAATTGCCGTAGCCGGACTTAATATCGATCAAATGATGGCTGGGGCTAAGAATGCTTACGAGGAATATTCTAATGATGATCTTTCTCAAAATGAAGCGTATCAGTATGCAGTAGCAAGAAATGTGCTTTATCGCAAAGGCAAAACTATTGAGATCATGGTCAATTATGAACCAAGCCTTCATTATTTCTCTGAGTGGTGGAAACAACTTTTTGGGGAAAGTGAAGGAAAAGACCATAAAGGAATTTATCCTGCATCTGTCGATTTCACAACGGACCTTCATTCGATGGGACAATATATTCAAGAAGGTCGTCGTGATTTAATGGAGACTGTACTTGTGGTAGAACAACCAAAAGAAGAGATCACCATTGAAGAGACCTCAGATAATTTGGACGGCTTAAATTATTTAGCAGGCAAAACCATGGATTTTGTCAATAAGAAAGCCTTTGAAGGAACCCTTCTTGCCCATACCGATGGAAAAGTGCCAAATCTTGTGGTTCGATTAGATCAATTAAATGAGTTCACCTTTGGTCATTTAGTCTATTTCTTTGAAAAAGCATGTGGAATTAGCGGATATCTCCTTGGTGTCAATCCATTTGATCAGCCTGGTGTAGAAGCTTATAAGAAGAATATGTTTGCCCTTCTTGGTAAGCCTGGATATGAGGAAGAAAAAGCAAAATTAGAGGAAAGATTGAAATAAAAAAAAAATAAAAAAAATAACAAATTTTTATCTTGACGAATGATTCAATTCGTCTTAAAATCTTACATAAAATCAAAGATTTTAACGTTGCAATTCTTTAAATAATAAAAATACGTTAACAACGAGGAAGGAAAGTTTTGCTGTACGAGGATCACAGAGAGCCAGTGGGTGGTGCAAACTGGTAGAATCGACAGCAAAATAGCGCTCTGGAGTTGTCAAGCTGAACAAAGAGTAGGTTTGATCGGTGAAAGCCGTTATCGTTGTAGATAGTGTTTTTAACACTACCTACCGAGGTCGTTATTGCGAAATAACGGCGAATTAGGGTGGCATCACGGAAACTAGCCTTCCGTCCCTATTGGTAAAAAGACCAATGTGGGATTGGAAGGCTTTTCATTTTATGCAAAAGATTAATGGAGAAGAGGAGTGAAGAGGATGTTTAAAGAGTATCAACATCTGCGAATTCCTGGTCCAACGCCCATTCATCCAGAAGTAGGGCGGGCGATGGAACGTACCATTTTAGGCCATCGGAGTGGCGAGTTCTCGAAGATTTTTGCTGAAACGCTCAAGAAAGCCAAGAGGATTTTTCAAACGGAACAAGACGTATTGATTGTTGCTTCAAGTGGAACAGGAGCCTTAGAAATGGCTGTAGCCAATATTGTCGAACCAGGGGACAAAGTTCTCGTGATTGTAACAGGAGTATTTGGTGGCCGCTTTGCTAAAATTGCAAAAGCTTATCATGCAGAAGTGCTAACCGCCGATTTTGAATTTGGAACAGCCGCAGATCCCAATCAAATAAGAGAAATTCTAAAACAACATCCTGATATTAAAGCTGTCTTTGCAACCCATTGCGAAACCTCAACAGGAGTTGTCAATCCCATTCAAGAATTAGCCCATATCGTTAAAGAGACAAATGCTGTCTTTGTTGTCGATAGCGTCTCTGCTCTTGTTGGAATGGATCTCAAGTTTGACGAATGGGGAGTCGATATCGCAGTTACAGCGTCGCATAAAGCACTTGGATTACCTCCCGGTTTGGCTTTAATTGCGGTTAGTCAAAAGGCATGGAAGGTGATCGATGAAAATCAGGGTACTCGCTTCTATTTTGATTTACGCTCTTATCGAGATAATGCAGCTAAGGATACAACTCCATTTACCGGACCTGTTTCCCTCGTTTTTGGTCTTTCCAAATCTCTTGATTTGATTGAAGAAGAAGGGTTAGAACAAGGATTTAAACGCCATTTCTTATTAAGAAATATGGTTCGAGCAGCCGTTACTGCCTTAGGTTTAGAATTATTGGTAAAAAATGATCAGGATGCATCCTGCACTGTAACCGCAATTAAGGGAAATGAGCGTTTCGATCCTGAGAAATTAAGAAAAGTATTGCGTGAAGATTATAAGATTGTAGCAGCAGGTGGACAACAACATCTAAAAGGGCAAATTTTCCGCATAGGTCATATGGGTTATACCCATCCAATGGATATCTTAACCACAATTGCTGGATTAGAATTAGCGTTAAAACAAGTTGGTTATCCAGTAGAATTAGGTGCAGGAGTAAAAGCCGCACAGGAGGTATGGGCAAATGAAAAAAATATTGGTTAGTGATCCTATTTCTGAGATTGGTTTAAAAAAACTAAGAGAAGCAGAGGATATTGAATTAGATATCAAAACCGATTTGTCACCAGAAGAGTTAAGGAATATTATTGGAGAATATGATGGACTTTTAGTTCGGAGCCAGACAAAAGTAACCAAGGAGATTTTGGATGCTGCGACGAATCTGCAGGTGATTGGTCGAGCAGGGGTTGGCGTCGATAATATCGATGTACAAGCAGCGACGGAACGAGGGATCGTTGTCATTAACGCTCCAGATGGGAATACCATCTCTACTGCAGAACATAGCTTTGCCATGTTGATTGCCATGGCAAGATGGATCCCCCAAGCTCATCAAGATTTGAAACAAGGGATCTGGAATCGGAAGAAATATGTAGGGGTTGAATTAAACCGCAAAACCTTAGGGATAATTGGTATGGGAAGAATCGGTTCAGAAGTAGCAAAACGGGCAAAAGCGTTCAATATGAAAGTCATTGCCTATGATCCCTATATTACAAAAGAGCGAGCAGAAAAAATGGGAGTTATATTAGGTACTGTGGAAGATGTCGTGAAACAGGCGGACTTTATTACTGTGCATACTCCTCTTACAAAAGAAACAAAGTATCTCATTGATGACAAAGAATTTGCCATGATGAAAAAGGGCGTGCGGATCATTAACTGTGCTAGAGGTGGAATCATCCGCGAAGAAGCTTTACTTCGGGCGTTAAATGAAGGAATTGTAGCAGCAGCGGCATTAGACGTTTTTGAACAAGAACCGCCAAATGAAAGTCCTTTGATTAAACATCCCCATGTTGTGATTACTCCCCATTTAGGAGCTTCGACAGAAGAAGCCCAATTAAATGTTGCTATCGACGTGGCCGAAGAAGTTTACAATAAACTAACAGGCAAACCTTTCCGTAATGCGGTCAATATGCCATCGTTATCTCTTGAAACATTGAATCATGTACGTCCATATATCCAATTAGCAGAGAAATTAGGGATTATTGTTGAAAATGTGACCTTTGGGGCAATTGAAAAGGTAGAGATTAGTTTTTCCGGTGACATTGCTGAAAAAGAAATCGACATCTTAACACGAACCGTCTTAAAAGGAATTCTCTCTCAACATTTAGGAAGTGTAGGAGTCGTAAATGATGTCAATGCCCCAATCCTAGCCAAAGGGCGAGGAATTGATGTCGTTGAGAGTCGTACCTCAAAGACGCATGGTTTCACGAACTTGATGACGGTCAAAGTGAAAACGAACCATGAAGAAAAGTATTTATCTGGTACACTGTTAAATGGTTATGGTGCAAGAATTGTGAACTTTAATGGTTATACCATTGATTTCATTCCTGAAGGACATTTAATTGTTATGGAACATATCGATCAACCTGGAATCATCGGCAAAATGGGTACTATATTAGGCAATGCAAACATTAACATTGCTACAATGCAGGTTGGACGAAATGAAGTTGGCGGAAGAGCGATTGCCTTTTTAGGAGTGGATAAGGAAGTAGGAAAAGAGACGATTGAACAATTAAAACAAGTAGATTATGTGCAAAATGTATATCAGGTAGAATTGTAGAACTTTAAGGGGCTATTGGAAATGATCAAATGGCCCCTTTATATTTGACGCTAAACAATCATAAGCCCTGTTAGTAAAATGACAGGGCTATTTTTGTGTGCGGAAACGTATGGCGGACTCACCCCAACGGAACCATTTTCCGCTTTCTTTGTTCAAAAATACTTATCTGATTCACACCATAACTTTGCAAATAATCAATTCCCTTATCATAATCTTCTCCAACATGTTCAGGGCGGTGAGCATCAGAATTGATCATCATCGGAACTTGCGCCTTTGTTAACCGTTCCATTAATAGGGGGGCTGGGTATAGCTCACCTACAGGTTTTCTTAAACCAGCAGTACTCATTTCCACAGTGATTCCGCTTTGCTGAATCAATGGAACAAGACGGTCATAAAGAGACAATAGCTGTTCTTGTTCCTCTTTAGTTGGTCGATGGCCAAACACCTTAATCACATCCACATGGCCAAGAATATCAAAAAGTCCAGACTCCAATAATTTCTCAATCCGCCAGAAATATTCTTCATAAGTTTTGAGAATGGACCGTCGTTTCCATTCATCTCTCATTTCGGTTAAATCAAATCCCCAATCGTCAATCCAATGAACTGACCCGATTACAAAGTCCCAAGGATAAGGACGGAGAAATTCTTCGATCTCTTTTTCTTTCCCAGGGATATAATCCATTTCAATCCCTAATTTGACAGGGAGTCCTTTCTCTTTCCCTTGCAATACTAAATTCACATAATCATCGATATCCTCTGTTTGGCGCTTTGCAACCCAAGGATTGTACAAAATCGCCTTTGATTGAATAAATCGATACCCATGTTCCGAAAAACCTAAATCTGTAATTCCCCGTTGTTTTGCAACTTCTACATACTTTTCCAACCAATCGATGGTGTATGGCCCCGTTTCTAAATGGACATGATAGTCTGTAATCATTGTCAAAACCCCTTCATTGTTTTTTATCCATTTTAGCAAAATAGGTTTGAAACTTCGACCACTTTCTGTCATATAATCCGAATAAAAGAGCAATTTTCGCCAATAATATCTAGACGATAAGAAATATTTAAGTCTAGATCAAACAGTTGGGGAGCTTTTCATATGAAAAAAATCATCTTAATCCTTATTGATGCACTTATGCCTGAGGCACTAGAGAATGGAATAAAGTCTGGGAAAACTCCCGGCCTTAAATTTCTGATGGAAAATGGGGTGTATCAGCCTCATTGTGTAACCTCATTTCCAACAATGACAGCTTCTGTTGATTCCTCCTTAATGACGGGGACCTATTCAGATCAGCATAAGATCCCTGGATTGGTTTGGTATGACCCTAAAGAAAAACGCATCATCAACTACGTCAATGGAGCAAAAACGGTTCTCGCTTTAGGTATTCGAAAAGCTGCAAAAGATGTCCTTTATCATCTTAATCAAGTTCATCTTAATTCAAAAACAAAAACCATTTATGAAGAATTAGCCGATCATGGGAAAACCTCTGGTGCAGTTAATTTTATCATTCATCGGGGTCGAACCGTACATACCTTAAAACTGCCTTTTCTTTTAAATCTGATTACTAGGTTTTCGTTACAAAATAAGAAAATAAAAGCTGCCGATATTCTGAGTATCGGTGCATTGCATAAACCCCGTTTTCCTGGCAGAAAAATCTTTTGGAACTGGAATCAATCAGTATTTTCACATTTTGGAATCAATGACAATTATACAACGGAAGTGGTGAAATTTATTATTGAAAGTGGGCACCAACCAGATTTTTTAATGGTTTATCTTCCTGATCACGATCATTATTTACATAAACATATTGATCAGCCTTTACCCAGTTTAGAGAAAGTCGATCAAAAAATTGTTCAGATCTTAAATTTATTTGGAACTTGGGAACAAGCTTTAAAACAGAACACGTTTATTATTATTGGCGATCATGGTCAAACAAAAATTGGAAAAACCCAAAACCATAATATTGATTTAGATCAAATCTTAGCCCAATTTCAAGTCGTGAAATTAGGGAAAAAAGTTCATCCTAACGATCAGCTAGTGATTGGAAATAATGAACGAATGGTGTATCTTTATCCATTAAAGAAAGAGATTGAAAAGGATCTATTAAACGTTTTACTGCAAGATGAGCGAATTGATTTTATAGCGAGAAAAGAAGGAGAAACTGTTATTGTGGAAAATCACAAGGGTTTGAAACTTCGTTTTGCCAAAAATGGAGCTTATCAAGATCCCTATGATGTCAATTGGCATGTGGATGGAGATTTAGGGGTTTTAGATGTGAGGCTTGATGGAAATACGATAGAATTTGGCGAGTACCCAGATGCTTTTTCTCGTTTATACGGGGCATTATTCTCCCAAGATGTTCAAATGTTTGTTTTAAATGCAAAACCTTCCTATGAATTTATTACCAAGACATTCCCTGTTCATCTCGGGGGTGGAAGTCATGGTTCTTTACATAAGACAGATTCAATTGTCCCTTTATTGGTAGCTGGTGCAAAGAAATGGCCAAAACCAAACACAAGGATTGTTGATCTTAAACAATATATTCTTGATTTGTTAGAGGTTCCTACAACATAATCAATAGCGGTAGAACATACAAGCCTAAATGATCTGAACTTGTACAGAAATGGGATAATGATCAGACAGGTTTATTTTGAATACATCGTAATCAATGACGCGAATGTTCGCTGAATGAAAGATATAGTCAATCCGTTGTTTAGAAAAGGGCATCGTGGGTAAATGCCCTTTTTTCATCGTTAGAGCGGCGTCAAAACAACCAAATCGATCAAGTGAGAGAGAGGGTGTATTGAAATCCCCCATCAAAAGAAAAGGGGAAGTAAGTGCCTGAATATATTCAGTGATTCGCTGAAGTTGCTGAATTCTCTCTACATAAGACAAGCCTAAATGGGTATTTAAAATATGAACCTTTCTCTCGTTCACCTGTATTACAGTATCTAAAAGGCCCCGTTGTTCTTTTTGACTTGGGAGAAAAAGATGTGAAGTAGACAAGATGGGAAAACGACTAAAAGTAGCTAGGCCATAGTTGCCATTGCCAATAGGTACATGAGGGGCAAAACGGCCTGTAAGTTTGAGGGCGTTTTGTAAAGCGGTAAATTGGTATCCGCGTTTATTATTTTCATTTATCTCTTGGATGGTGATAATATCGGCATCTTGATCGGCTAAAAAACGGATTAAAGGGCGAAATGTCGGGACTAGCCAAAAATTCTTTCCACTATGGATATTGTAACTTATGATTTTTAACAGGTTGTGCTGGTTAACCATTTGTTGAATCTCCTTCCCATAGAAGAACAATCATACTATACTATAGTATGAGTATAGGGTTATAATACCATTCAATCATAGATAGGAGCTTTGGGCCATGAGAAGGGTTCAAGTCATTGCACATCGTGGAGCTTCAGCCATTAGTCCAGAAAATACAATGATTGCTTTTCAAAGGGCGATTGACATTGGAATAGATGCAATAGAAACTGATGTTCAAATGACAAAAGATGGGCACCTTGTTCTCATCCATGATGAGCGTGTAGATCGAACGACAAATGGGAGTGGATTTGTAAAAGATTATACGTTAAACGAACTTAGAAAACTTGATGCAGGAAGTTGGTTTTCCTCTGTTTACCAGAACGAAAAAATACCGATGATCGATGAATTTTTTACTTTGATCAAATCAACCGATATATGGGTAAATGTTGAGATCAAAAATGGCTACTTTATGTACCCGGGAATCGAAGAAAAGTTGGTTAAAAAAATAAATGAATATGGTTTGATTTCTCGTGTCGTTGTTTCTAGTTTTAATCATTATTCTTTATTAAAAATCCATCAAATTGCCCCTTACATCAAAACGGCAATACTCTATATGACAAACCTATTTGAACCATGGAACTATGCGCGAATGATCGGTGCAAGTAGTTTGCATCCATATAAAAAATCCTTGTCGAAAGAGATTGTTGATTATGCCCATCAAATGGGATTCACGGTCTATCCTTTTACTGTTGATGACAAGGAAGAGATGAAGAATTTGATTCAAATGGGAGTCGATGGTATCATGACGAATGTGCCAGACCGATTGATTTTGCTCATTCGTGAATTAGGAGGAGAAGCATGAGACTACGCAGAAAACCATGGGTTAAAGATGAAATTTTCCAGTATACTTCTTATTCTGTAAAAGAACCAAGGGAATGGAAAGGAAAATGGAATGAACTCTTTGGAAATAGCCATCCCATTCATGCAGAGTTTGGTACGGGAAGAGGGCGTTTTATTACGATACTAGCTGAGCAAAATCCTCATATTAATTATATTGCCCTTGAGCAAAAACAAGAGGTGCTTGTACAAGCTGTTCGTAAAGCTGTAGCACTTGAACTGAAGAATATCCGCTTTATTTTAGGGAATGTGAATTCTCTTTTAGAATTTTTATCACCAAATGAAATTGAAAGAATTTATTTGAATTTTGTCGACCCATGGCCAAAAAAACGACATGCAAAACGCCGGTTAACCCATCACAATTATTTAAATATGTATCAACAAATTTTACAAAAAAATGGGTCGATTCATTTGAAAACTGACAATGAAATTCTATTTGAATTTTCTTTAAATGAATTTAGTAACCATCCATCCTACCAATTGCATGATATATCGCTAAACTTATATCGCAATGAAGAAAATCTAGAGAAATATGTGCAAACTGAATATGAGATGAAATTCATTGAACAAGGCAAACCCATCTATCGACTCGAGGCGACATTGATCTAGTTAAGAAACTGGCTTGTATGATTCTATAAGCTGCGACTTTCGTGAGCGAGCTTTCCCATTTGCTGTTTATTCATGGAAAGCCGTAAGGTTAGGAGCAGCGTTAGAACATACAAGCCTTTTTTACCGCAAACTATTTCGTTGCAAGATTCTGTGGATCACTGACCGATGCAACATCTGAAATGGATGGTAATTTTTCACCATTTAAGATTTTCTTTGCTCGATTTTCGTCAAATTCTTTTTCCCATTTTGCAACAACAATGGTAGCGACACCATTACCGATTAAATTGGTGATCGCACGAGCTTCTGACATAAAGCGGTCAACACCTAAGAGCAGTGTTAATGCAGCAACAGGTAATGTATGAATACTAGATAATGTAGCAGCAAGTGTAATGAATCCGCCGCCAGTAACTGCGGCAGCTCCTTTTGATGTTAACATGAGTACGGCTAAGATCGTTAATTCTTGACCAAGTGTTAATGGTGTATTGGTTGCTTGTGCGATGAAGATCGCAGCCATGGTTAAATAAATTGATGTTCCATCAAGGTTGAAGGAATAACCCGTTGGAATCACCATACCGACAACAGATTTGGAAGCACCAAGCTCCTCCATTTTTGTCATCATTCGCGGAAGAACCGATTCAGAAGATGAAGTTCCTAGAACGATAAAAATTTCTTCTTTTATATATTTTAAGTACTTCCAGATACTAAAACCATTCATTTTGGCAATTAGACCAAGAACGACAAATACAAACAATCCACTTGTTGTATAAACCCCTGCCATTAGTTTACCAAGTGAAACTAATGTATGAATTCCATATTTTCCAATCGTAAAGGACATTGCACCAAAGGCGCCTAAAGGAGCTAATTTCATAATCATACCGACAATACCAAATAATCCATGAGAGAATTGGTCGATGATATTGATTAAAGGTTTTGCTTTTTCTCCCATTGCAGATAATGAAAGCCCGAGCAAGATCGAAAATAATAAGACCTGTAAAATCTCTCCTTCAGCAAAAGCACCCACAACATTTGAAGGAATGATATTCATTAGGAATTCGGTTGTACTTAAATGTTTCGCAGCATTCGTGTAACTTGCGATTGCCGAAGCATCCATTGTTGAAACATCGGCATTGATTCCAGCACCTGGTTGATAAATTTTCACAACGATTAATCCAATGACAAGTGCAATTGTTGTAACCACTTCAAAATAGATCAATGCTTTTAGTCCGACACGCCCTACCTTTTTCATATCTCCCATATTGGCAATTCCCACAACAACGGTTGAGAAAATAATTGGAGCAATCAACATTTTGATCAATTTAATGAATCCATCACCTAGTGGCTTCATTTTCACCGCTACATCAGGATAGAAGAAACCAAGGAGTATTCCGATGAGAATAGCGACTAAAACGCGAAAATAAAGACTGTGATAAATTTTTTTCTTTTTTGTTTGTTCCATACTTACTCCCCCACTTTCAATATTAGGCGTAAAATTTCAAATATTTTCTCTCTTTCTAATAGCATTATAATACATAGGTTCTTATTTTGTACATGTAAATTATATGAATTATATATATTTTATTGTTATTCAAAAACAAATAATATTCATAAAATAACATAATTATTAAAATACTTAAAAAAATATTGCGTAAATTAATTTTCAGAATATAAAATAAAAATGTAACGGTTAGGTGGTCAGGACACCTAATGGTTGATCCGATAATAGCGAGGGAAGAAACTAGATTTTCTTAGGAGAGTTTTTATGATTTTTGAACCGATTAAAAAGAAAAGAGTTTATCAAATTGTTATTGAACGAATAAAATCTTCCGTTGAATCTGGGCAATTAAAGCCAGGGGATAAATTGCCTTCAGAAAGAGAAATGGCCAAATTACTACAAGTGTCTCGTTCTGCAGTTAGAGAAGCCCTTAGTGTTATGGAATACTATGGAATGGTGGAAATTAAAACAGGAATTGGGGTTTTTTTAGTTGAAGGTCAAATTCATCAACTATTAAATAAGATGAACATTCTACTGTTTGATGATGGAATACAATTGGTAGAAGTATTAGAAGTAAGACAAGGGATTGAATCACAAGCTGCTTATTTAGCTGCTAAAAGAGCCACTTTAGAAGATTTGACAAAGATAAAGAAAGCGCTTACAAAACTAGAAAAAGCTGTAATAGAAAATAAAATTGCGGCAAAAGAAGATTACGAATTTCATCGTGCTGTCGTTCAAGCGAGTAAAAATCAAATGCTAATGCAAATGATTTATCTTATTGCAGATTATTTTATCCTAGGACTAAACAAAAGCAGGGGGGAGTCTTTAAAAATACCGGGTAGAAGTCAACAAATTTTAAATGAACATAAAGAGATATATGATGCGATTGTCGCAAAAGATCCAAATCTTGCTAGTAAAAAGATGTGGGATCATTTAGAACATGTGAAGTCGAGGTTTAATTAAAGGGGAGGGATAAATAGAAGTTTAAGAAGGAGGTGACTTTTTTATTCATTCAATTTTATTACGAGGAAATTTTAAGCTTATTATTCTAAAGCCAAATTAAAATAAAAGAGAGGGAGAATGATGAGGAAAAAAGGGTTGAAAATTATAGCAATGATCGTAATGATCAGTATGATGGTTAGTCTGATTGGATGTTCATCATCATCCACTTCAGGTAATAGTGGGGGCGGTGTAAAATTTATTAATATTGCTACCGCTTCAACAGGTGGAACCTATTATCCAATTGGAGTAGGCATGGCGACCTTATGGACAGAAAAGTTGAAAGGGGTTAATGCAAGTGCCCAATCCTCGGCAGGTTCAGTAGAAAACATTGAACTATTAAGAAATGGGGAAGCACAACTGGCGATTTTTCAGGGACTAATTGGTTCTATGGCTTATCAAGGAAAAGGTATCTTTGAAGGGAAAAAATATGATGGATTGCGTTCAATTTCCATGCTTTGGCCAAATGTTGAACATTTTGTTTTAAAAGAAAATCTAGCTAAAACAGGAAACATTCTCGATTTAAAGGGATCAAATTTTTCCGTGGGACCGCAAGCAAGTGGAACAGAACAATCCACAATGGTTATCTTTGAAGGAGTCGGCCTTTCAAAAGCAGATATTAAACCTGATTATCTTGGTTATAATGATTCGGCTGAAGCTATAAAAGATGGTAGAATAAGTGGTGCATCAATGCCAGCAGGTATTCCCGTAGCAGCAGTTACTGATTTATATGCAAGTAAAGCCGGTGTTAAGATACTTGAGTTTACAGATGAACAATTAGCAAGTATTAACAAGTTGTATAATACTTGGTTCCGTTTCGTCATTCCTGTTGGAACCTATCCAGGTCAAAAAGAAGAGATTAAAACAATTGCTCAACCTAACTGGTTAGGTGTAGCCAATACAGTAGATGAAAAATTAGTTTACGATTTAACGAAGACTTTATTTGAAAATTTAGATTATATGTACTCTGTGCATAACAGTGCTAAGAATATTAAGTTGGAAACGGCCTTAAATGGTTTACCTGTACCATTACACATCGGGGCATATAAATATTTTAAAGAAAAAGGACTCAAGATTCCAGAATACCTAATACCGCCAGAAGCTAAATAAACGAAAATTAAAGGGTGGCATAAACCACCCTATCACCATCTTTATTTAGGAGGACATAGATAAATGGAATCTAAAAAGACGAGAAAAGAAAAACAGGAAGCATTAAATTTTCAGCGTCAATTGACTGGATTTCAAGGGAAAATCGTTGCAGTGATTGCCATTCTTTTTTCTATCTTTCAGATCTATGCCAATAGTATTGGTACAATTCAAGAAATTCACCGAAATGCGATTCACTTAGGATTTTTATTGGTTTTATCCTTTTTGCTATATCCAGGAAATAAGAAATCGAATACCCATAAATTTAGCCTATGGGATATTCTTCTAGCTATTGGCGGGGTTATCGTAGGTTTATATATCGTTATCTTTTATAAAGATATCTTTGTTGTCCGAGGTGGGCAAGCCAATTTACTAGATTATGTTGTGGCGGGATTAGCAATCGTCCTTACCCTAATTGCTGGAAAAAGGACGATTGGTTGGTTTATACCCATTCTTGGTATCATATTTTTACTCTATGCTAGATTTGGTGAATTTTCTTTTTTAGGAATGTTTGCTCATCAAAACTTTACAACAGAACGTTTACTTTACCGTATGTATATGACAACAGAAGGATTGTTAGGAATAACGATTTCTATATCATCTACTTACATCTTCTTATTTATTTTATTTGGTGCCTTTCTTAGTGCTAGTGGTGCCGCTGATTTATTTAATGATTTAGCCTTAGCGATAGCAGGTAAGAGACGTGGTGGCCCTGCTCAGGTAGCTATTCTTTCTAGCGCAATGATGGGGACATTAAGTGGAAGTGCTGTAGCAAATGTAGCTACTACAGGTACATTTACGATTCCCTTAATGAAAAAGATCGGTTATGCACCACATTTTGCTGGTGCAGTAGAAGCTGCGTCTTCTACTGGCGGGATGATGATGCCACCAATCATGGGTGCTGCCGCTTTTATTATGGCAGGTTTTGTAGGTGTTCCTTATTCAACAGTAATGTTGGCTGCTGTGATTCCGGCCTTGCTTTATTATGCAGGGGTAATCATTATGGTGGATATAGAAGCTAAACGTTTGGGTCTTAGCGGATTAAGTGATGAAACATTACCAAGAGTTTGGGATGTTTTAAAAAAACGGGGGTTACTATTATTACCAATCGTTGTTATCGTATGGACACTTATAGAAGGAAGAACCCCGCTATTTGCTGGTTTTGCTGGAATTATTTCCACCATTTTAGTAAGTTGGTTTCATAAAGATACAAGGATTGGCCCGAAGAAAATTTTAAAAGCTTTTGAAGAGGCTGGAAGAGGCGCTATACAAGTTGGTATTGCAACAGCTGCAACAGGAATTATCGTCGGTGTAGTGGGTATGACAGGAGTAGGATCTGTACTTGCTTATAACATCTTAAAAATTTCCTTTGGCCAAGTATCGGTTGCTTTAGTATTAGTTATGTTAACGGCGATCGTTTTAAGTTTAGGATTACCTTCAACTGCTTTATATATTGTGGTTGCGGTTACAGCAGCACCCGCATTAATAAAAGCAGGTATTCATCCCCTTGCAGCACATTTTTTCGTCTTTTGGTTTGGCGTATTATCTAATGTTACACCTCCTGTCGCATTAGCATCTTATACGGCTGGAGGAATTGCAGGAGCCGACCCGATGAAAACAGGATGGACAGGATTAAAATTAACAGTTGCAGGCTTTATTATCCCGTTTATGTTTGCTTATAATCCTGTCATTTTGATGCAAACGCCAGATGGAAGTCCTGTTCCGTTTGATAAAGTTATCTTGGCAGCTATTACTGGAATAATCGGAGTATTTGCTCTTGCTGTTGCTGTTCTAAATTACTATCGTACATCTTTAAATTGGCTGGAAAGAATTCTATTCTTCTTAGCAGCGATTTTTATGATTAAACCTGGGATGATTACTGATGCTATTGGAATTGGGTTACTCGCTATTGCTTTATTTATCCAGATAAAGAAACAAAAAGATATCAATAGAGGTGCCAATCATGAATACTTGGCCTAAGATATACAAAATCAAACAGACTTTTGCCAATCAACCTATTGTAAAGGATATTGAAGAAACGATTATTAAAGAAGTAGACTATGTGATGAATCAAAGTCAACTACCAGTAGGATCAAGCATTGCAATTCCTGCTGGTAGCAGAGGGATATCCAATATTGTCATCATTTTAAAAACGATCGTTACAAAATTAAAGGGGATGGGATATCACCCTTTCCTTTTTTCTGCAATGGGTAGTCATGGCGGAGGTACAAGTGAAGGGCAAAAAAGTATATTAGAAAGTCTTGGTATTACAGAAGACGTGATGAAATGTCCAGTTATCTCCTCTTCAGAGGTAGTTCAACTTGGAAATACAGATCAGGAGATCATAGGGTTACCTGTATATATAGCCAAAGAAGCAGTAAAAGCAGACGGAATACTTGTCGTTAATCGAATAAAAGCCCATACTTCTTTTACAGGAACATATGAAAGTGGATTACTCAAGATGATGGCAGTAGGGATGGGAAGAGCAAAGGGAGCATCAATGGTTCATTCATTGGGTGCGGAGTATCTTGCTAAGTCCATTCCTTCGATTGCCAAAAAGATGATAGAATTAGCCCCGATTATTGGGGGTATTGGGATTATAGAAAATGCGTTAGAAGAAACAGCAATGATAAAAGGTTTATCTAAAAATGAGATTTTAAAAGAAGAAAAGAAACTGTTACAAATAGCAAAATCCTATATGCCTAAACTTCCAGTAAAAGATATTGATTTAGCCATTATTTTACAGATGGGCAAGAACTACAGCGGTACAGGAATGGATACGAATGTCATTGGTAGACTTCGGATCGAAGGAGTACCAGAACCTACTCATACGAATATCCGCTATCTAGCTGTTTTAGATTTATCTGAAGAATCTCATGGGAATGCAACTGGTATTGGTTTAGCTGATTTTACAACAGAAAAGTTAGTGAGAAAAATCGATAAACAGGCAACCTATCTAAATTGCATGACAAGCGGTTTTGTTACTAGAGCTGCAATACCTATGACTTTCCCGGATGATAAGACATTATTTGAAGGGATTGCAAAAGTATTTAAACGAGATGATTTATCATTTTTAAAAATCGTCATTATAAAAAACACCTTACAAATTGATGAATTATGGGTTTCGGAAGCAATATTTCAAACTTTGAAAGGAGAAAAAAATATTGAATTACTGGAAGGTCCCCTAAGTATAAAGTTCGACGAAACGAATTCGATCATCTTAAATTAAAAGTAAAGAGTAAGCAGTGGTGAGGAATGTCTTTATGCAAGGCAATTTTGGGAGGGGATAATAATGGAAAATAGAGTAATAGAGGAGATTAAGAGATTAATACCCGATCCGAAAAGAGTCATGACCGATATTTCCGACTTATATAGTTATTCTTATGATGCTTCTTTTGGCACGTATTTGCCAGATATCGTTGTTCAGCCGAAAAGTACAGAGGAAATTGTTCGTCTCGTCCAATTAGCCAATCAAGAGAAGTTCCCTATTTACCCTCGCGGACAATCTACGGGGTTGAGTGGTGGGTCTTTGCCAGTCAAAGGGGGGCTTGTTCTTGATTTATCGAAAATGAACCAAACCCTGATTATCGATCCAGATAATCTAGTAGCAATCGTCTCCCCTGGAGTCTTAACCGCAGATATTCATAAAGCGGCCGAACAATATGGTTTGATGTACCCGCCTGACCCTAGCAGTTCCAATGTTTCAACGATTGGCGGTAACTTAGCGGAAAATTCGGGTGGCCCAAAGGGATTAAAATATGGAGTAACCAAAGATTATGTGATTGGACTTGAAGTAGTAACCCCTGAAGGGAAAGTAATTCGTACAGGTGGGAAAACGGTGAAAAACGTTACGGGGTACGATTTAACCAAGCTGATTGTTGGTTCAGAAGGCACACTTGGGATTATTACCGAGGCAATCTTACGCTTAATCCCCAAACCACCAGCGACAGAAACAGCAATGGTTATTTTTGATGATATTGTCGATTCAGGCCGGGCGATTTCGAAAATACTAACAAGTGGTATTTTACCTTCCAAATTAGAATTAATGGATCAGGCATCCATTCAAGCGGTTGAAGACTATGAACCTGTAGGCCTTCCCCGTGACGCAGAAGCGATTCTCCTTGTAGAAGTAGATGGGCACCCTTTAGCAGTGAAAGATGAAATTGAAAAAGTAAAAGCAATTTGCATAGGGCTTGGAGCGAGAGAAGTGAAAATCGCCACGACCAAAGAAGAACGGGAAGAACTATGGCGGGCGAGAAAACTGGTTTCTCCAGCAATTGTAAAAATTAAACCAACCAAAATTTCTGAAGATGCAACGGTTCCAAGAAGCAAAATTCCAGAGATGTTTAAACGGTTAAAAGAAATAAAAGAAAAATATCAGCTTCATCTTGTGATTTTTGGTCATGCTGGTGATGGGAATCTGCATCCCAATATTATTGCGAATAAACTAGATAAAGAAGAGATGAAACGGGTAGAAAAGGCCGTAGAAGAAATCTTTCGCGCTACAATTGAACTTGGAGGGACACTCTCAGGAGAACATGGTATTGGAACCATGAAGGCTCCCTTTATGAAAATGGAATTAGGTGAAGTGGGTTTAGAGATGATGAAACGGATTAAAGAAGCATGGGATCCCAATAACATTCTCAATCCAGGCAAAATTTTCCCAGAACCTGGGCAAAAGTTGGTGTTAAGCGAATGATTCTGCTCACTGAGTTACAGAAAGAATTGCGTTATGATTTAACCAATGCCTGTGTTCAATGCGGGTATTGTTTGCCCGTTTGCCCCACATACATGACGATGGAAAGAGAAACTCATTCTCCACGGGGTAGAATTAATCTTGTCAAAATGGTAGCAGAGGGAAGAATTCAAGATATTACGCAAATTATGGAACCGCTTGAGCTTTGTGTGGGTTGCCGTGCTTGTGAAACAGCCTGTCCAACAGGAGTTCAGTATGGAAAGATTCATGAGGCTGCTAAAATTGTTTTAGCCAAACATAAAAAGTATACACCAACCGTTAAAATGATACGCAATGTCTTATTTAAAAAGGTCTTTCCTAAGCAAAAAGTAATGGTCTCATTAGGTAATCTAATATGGCTTTATCAAAAATCGGGACTCCAAAAGGTGTTGCAAAAAACCCAAATATTAGATCGATTTCCCAATCATTTAGGCGAATTCGAAAGAACACTTCCACCATTGCCATCGATCAAGGAAAGAAAAATGGTAGGAAAACATATCTTACCAGAGCAAAAACCAAAGTTAAAGGTAGCCTTTTTTCAAGGATGTGTCATGGAAGGGATTTACCAACGGATCAACCGATTGACGATCGAATTATTGAAGTTAGCAGGAGTAGAAGTGATTATTCCTAAAAAACAAACCTGTTGTGGAGCTTTACATGCTCACTCTGGCGAGCATAATCAGGCATTAGAATTGGCAAAACAGAATATTGATGTTTTTTCCCAACTTGATGTGGACTACATTGTGAATAATGCCGGAGGTTGTGGAGCAGCCTTAGTAGAATATGACCATTTATTAGAAAATGACCCTGATTATAAAGAAAAAGCGAAAGTGTTTGTCTCAAAAGTACGAGATATTAGTCAAATCTTAGTAGAAGCAGGGAATTTACCATTACAATATCCAATCAATGAAACTGTAACCTATCAGAGGTCTTGCCATATGACCAATGTACAGAAAGTAAAAGATGAGCCTTTACAGTTAATCCAATCAATTCCAGGCTTAAAATTGGTAGAAATGGAAAGACCCAATATGTGCTGTGGTTCAGGAGGAATCTATAATCTGATTCATTATGAAGAATCGATGAAAATTCTTTCATTAAAAATGGACACGGTAAAAGATACACACGCTACTACAATAATCACAACGAATCCAGGCTGTTTAATCCAGATGCAAAAAGGAATTTTAAATGAAGGATTAAAAGGGAAAGTTCGTGCGGTCCATTTAGTAGAGCTGCTTGCTGAGTCTGCAGGGATTGAATAGTGGCTTGTACGTTCTAACGCTGCTCCTAACCTTACGGCTTTCCGTAAATAAGGTCGGTGGGAAAGCTCGCTCTAAAGAATCAGCTTATAGAACATACAAGCCTATTTCATTCAATCCATGTTTTTTCGAATCGTCTCTTCAATATCGGCTAACTGTTTTTCATAAAAAATTTCCCATTCTACTCTTTGTGGACCGGGTAATAATGTAACTGTTAGATCAATATCCACTTGTCGTAATCGATTTTGTTTCCATTTCAAGTAGCTATAATACAAAAGTCTGGTTTCAAATATTGGGTATTCAAATCCCTTAGACAACAACTGAATTTGTGTTTGTTCATCTTTTTCTTTTAATTCAGGTAGATGTTGAAAGATTTCTTCTAACCGTGAAAAAGCTGAGAGGAGGTTAGAAGGGAGATGTAAAGAATCAGATTCTGGATTGAAAAATGATTTAAAATAAGTTTCACTAGCAACATGCATATAAGATTGAACATCTTCGATTTGGAACTTGACTCCTCTTTCCAGCGCTTTAGTCACTGCATTTTCTAATGAACGAAAGAAAATCATATCATCCACATGTTGGTATAAGGGCTTGATTCGATATAGCAGATTCATATAATAGTATTTTAGGTTCAAAAATGCTTCTTGATCTCCTTGAAGTGTTTGTTTCCATAACTGGTTCAGTTCCAAACTTGAAAAATTAGACTTTTCCTTCATTTTATGTTCGATTGCCTTAATATCCATCATCAAACCTCATTTCTTAAACGAATCTTCCTTTTCATTCAAAATATTATAGCAGAACATCAAGGGTCTGGCATGGTAGATAAGGGTGTAGATTCATTAAAAAAAGTGCCCCCGAATGGGAAGCACTTAGAAAAAAGGGGGTTAACCCAAGATTGAATTCAGTTTTTGCTTTTCGATTCTTCGTTGTTCTTGGAATCGTTTGGTCTCGGCAACGATTACTCCATTTAAACCAATAAGGCCAATTAAGTTAGGAATCGCCATCATTCCATTCATCACATCAGCAATATTCCAAACTGTTTTTAATTCAACAGTTGTACCAACAAAGACAGCAATGGTAAATACTAAACGATAGAAAAAGATTGATTTGGTACCAAAAAGGTATTCAAAACTTTTTTCACCATAATATGCCCAACCAATAATAGTAGAATAGGCAAAAAGAATAATTCCTATTGAAACAATCCATTGGCCAATATGAGGTAAGAACATTTCAAACGCTCTGACCGTTATTTCGGCGGCTTGAGGATTCTTAAGATCTACGCCAGAATAGAGGCCACTCATCACTAAGACTAAACCTGTAATTGAAGCTACAACAATTGTATCTAAGAATGTACCTGTCATCGATACAAGAGCTTGACGCCCAGGCATATCTGTTTTAGCTGCAGCAGCAGCAATTGGCGCAGATCCGAGACCAGCTTCGTTTGAAAATACTCCTCTTGCTACCCCGTAGCGGATAACTGTACCCAACGCCCCTCCTGCAGCAGCCTTACCAGAAAATGCATTACTAAAGATAAGAATTAAAGCTTCTGGGACTTTATCTAAATTCATGAGAATGATAATGATGCCACCAGCTACATAGAATAAAGCCATTACTGGAACTAAAAAAGAGCTTACTTTACCAATACTTTGGATTCCGCCGAGTAAGACAAAGCCAGTAAAAAGAGCAAGTATAAGTCCTGTTATCCAAGGAGTCACACCCATTGATTCTTTTACAGCATAGGCAACAGAATTCGACTGCACCATATTACCAATTCCAAAGGCTGCTATGGAAGCAAATATTGCAAATAAGATACCCAACCATTTCCAACCAAGACCCTTTTCAATGTAGTACATGGGTCCTCCTGCCATTTCTCCTCTAGCATCTACGGTACGAAATTTGACTGCAAGAATCGCTTCAGAATATTTGGTAGCCATACCAAATAAGGCAGTCATCCACATCCAAAAAACAGCACCTGGCCCACCAAAAATAACAGCCGTTGCTACGCCGGCAATGTTACCTGTACCAATAGTTGCCGCTAACGCGGTCATTAAAGCAGCAAAATGGGAAACATCCCCTTCAGAAGAGTGATCTTGATTTTTTGAAAAGGCCAACTTTAGAGCATAAGGAAGTTGGGAAAATTGTAAAAACTTTAAACGGAAGGATAAAAAAACACCAGTGCCAACGAGAAGTACTAACATGGGTGGTCCCCAAACAAAATCACTAATTTTTCCAATTAGCTCGTTTAACATTCTTTTCCTCCCTTTTCTTTTTCGCAAAATTATAACTATTATTTCTTAATAAGTTTACATGAAAATGATCTATTCGTAAATAAAAAATCGCTTTAAAATATAAATATTTTACAGCGTGAAAGCGAAAGGGCTTTCTTAGCTGATTTATTTGATAAAATATGATAAATTAAGAAATGCTTAATAGTAAACCAATCAGAAAATGAGTGATATGGAGTCATGGAAGATGAAGCAAAAGACAAAAACATCGTTTTATGTTGGTCAAGTTGTAGAACTAGAAATAAAAAAAATTGGGATTAATGGTGAAGGAATTGGTTACTTGAATCGCCAAGTCCTATTTGTGCCAGGAGCATTGCCTACGGAGATTGTGGTAGCAAAAATAGAAAAGGTTGAAAAAAACTTCGCGATAGCGAAACTGATCAAAATTAAAAAAAAGTCAAAACAAAGAATAAAACCCCTTTGCTCAGTATATGAACAATGCGGAGGATGCACATTACAACATTTGGCCTATGAAGGACAGTTAGAGGCAAAGCGAGAACTGGTACGGGAAGCGATTGAAAAATATGCCCATCTTAAAGATGTGGAGATTCGGCCAACGATCGGAATGGACAATCCTTGGGATTATCGCAATAAAGCTCAACTTCCTTTACAAGAAATCAAAGGAAAAGTATTAACAGGTTTATATGAGATGGGAAGTCACCGATTAGTAGACATTAGCTCTTGCCCAATTCAACATCCAAAAGTCAACGAAATGATCCAAGTAGCTAGAGATGTGATTCAAGAATTAGGAATCCCCATTTATAATGAACGAAAACGAAAAGGAGTTGTGAAACACCTCGTGGCAAGGATAGGCTTTGAAACCGAAGAAGCTCAACTAACCTTCATCACAGCCACGGAGGAAATTCCAAGGGTTAAAGAACTGATTCTTGAATTGCGCTATCGTCTTCCTTATCTAAAAAGTATCATGCAAAATATCAATCCAGTGAAGACATCGATTATTTTTGGGAATAAGACAAAAGTTCTTTGGGGAGAAGAAAGAATCATTGAAAGATTAAATGGGATTGAATTCTCCTTATCACCACGAGCCTTCTTCCAACTTAACCCAGAACAAACGGTGAAACTCTATACGGAAGTCGAAAAAGCAGCGGCATTAACGGGAAACGAAGTGGTTGTCGATGCTTATTGTGGAGTAGGTACCATTGGTTTATGGTTGGCCAAGTCAGCCAAAGAGGTTCATGGAATGGACATTATTAAAGAAGCAATAGAAGATGCGAGAAAGAATGCCGAAGCTGGCGGTTACACCAATGTAAAGTACACCTTAGGAAAAGCAGAAGAAATACTCCCAAGGTGGGTGAATAACGGCTTTCAAATCGATGTATTAATTGTCGATCCGCCAAGAACAGGACTGGATCCAAAATTACTTGAGACGATTCTCCAAGTGAAACCAAAGCGCTTCATCTATGTTTCTTGTAATCCTTCTACATTAGGAAAAGATCTGGCGATCCTGTTAAAAGGAGGCTATCAAGTCGAATACATTCAACCGATCGATATGTTCCCACAGACGAGCCACGTTGAGGTGATAGCGAAACTTGTTTTAAAAGATACAGTCGATTAAACTGTACCAAAGGCTTGTAGCTGTTCTGTGATATCTTTTCTAGTTTCTAAAGCGGATTGTATTTCAGCTTTCTTATTTGCTAACTCTTGAAGTTGATGGGCTATTCGTTCATTTTGATGTTTAAACTGTTCTGTGTTAATAGCCCCCTCGGCATGGAGGGTTAATAAACTGACAAATTGATTATTTAGCTTTTCAATCTGCCTTTCAATCTGTTTTAATTCCTTTGTAAAAGAAGACTTCAAAGAGCTAGCCTTCTTTTCCGCTATTCCGTAAAGGCTTTCTAATTTGATATTATCCTTTATCAGAGCCTTTAGATCATCTTTTACCGCTTGTAAAAGCAAACTTTCCTCTATGATATGAGAAGAGCAATAGGAGGATGAATGTTTTACATAACCCCCACAAACATATGCACCTTTACGTCTGTCGCTTCTAAAGTGCATACCGCTATTACAGTCAGCACATTTAGCAATATGAGCAAAAAGGCTTTCCCTTCCGTTGCTTTTGCTTTTTCCTTTTTTCTTCATAAGTTGTTGAACAGCCTGAAAATCATCCTCTGAAATAATAGCAGGGTGGGCGTTCTCAATCACAATTTGTTTATCAGGCTCAACTTTTCTTCTTAATTTGTAAAGTTCCGATTTTGCAAGAGTGTGCGTTGTTTCTTCACGGCAGTGAACTAATTTACCTGTATAAACAGGGTTCGTCAGAATACTTTTAATTGTGTTTTGATGCCACTTTGTACCTGCGTTTATCGCTCCTGATACTGTTCTAGGGGTGGGAATACCTTTTCTCATTAGATAGTTGGCAATTCGATACATACCCCAGCCTTCATAAAGGTAAAGCCTGAAAATCTCTTGTACAATCGGAGCAGTTTCCTCATTCGGTTCAAGTTTTTGGGTTTCATTGTTCATTTTGTAGCCATACGGAGGTAAAGACGCTTTGTATTTCCCTTGTTTAGCCCTTTCTCTTAGCCCTAGTTTAGTACGTTCAGATAGTTTTATACTCTCTTCCTCAGCAAAGATTGCTTTGAGATTAAACATTAGTCTACTAGGGTTTAATTTAGTGTCATAGTCATCCTCAGGCAAGATTAAGCGAATGTTTTGTTGTTCAAGTTCGTGGGCTAATTGCAAACTCTTATAAAGGTTTCTTCCTAAGCGTGAAACAGACTTGGCTATGACAACATCAAATTTTTTCTTTTTTGCATCCTCCATTAAACGAATGATTTCGGGGCGATTGTTAAAACCTGTTCCGCTAATACCGTTATCAATATACCGCCCAACGATAGTAAAGCCGTGCTCTTTAGCGATACTTTCAGCTAAAGAAATTTGATTGTGTAAACTGTTTTTTTGCTCTTCTCTGTGAGTGCTTACACGAGCATAAATTGCACATTTCATCATTCAGCCACTCCTTTTTTATCAGGAGTGACATTAGTTCTATCATCATCGTAGGAAGCATTTAACAATTTGTCAATCTGATAATCTATCAATGATGATAAAACCTCTAGTAAAGTTTCTGTTCCTGTAAATACTCTTTCAATTATCATGGTTGTTTCCTCCTTCCACCCTAGTAATCGTTTTATAGGTAGAAAGAGTTGCGATGATTTTTCGTGGAAAAAAGATGTTGAAAATGTAAAATAAGTTAATTAGAGTTTATATTGGTATACGTACATAGGAAGGAGAGAGGTTTTATGCAAGGACAAGTTACAACAAAAACAGTAAAAGCGGGAAAGCCACAAAAAGACAGATTAGGTTCGGCTATAGCATCTATGATATTAGGAATTTTTGCGTCCATATTTACTCTTTTCGCAATTATAACTTCGGTAAACGAAAGTTATATGGGGTATACTTCAGATATAGGTGCAACATATATGATAATTGCAGGTGTTTTTTCCCTAGTAGGTTTTCCTATGGGGTTACGGGCTAGGAAGTCAACTAGAGGTAGAGGTATGGCTATTGCAGGAATAATCCTAACGTTTTTTCCGTTTATGTTTTTGATATTAGCTTTAATAGCTTTTTTACTGCTCCTCTTTTAAGAAGATTTTATGTTTTGAATGGTTAGGGAGGGGGTATAACTAGGAAACATTTTAGAAGGCTATAAAGGACGTTTCTGTGCGTTTAGTGAGGTTTTACGTTCCCCCGCCGTTGAAAAGATTGCAAGCGGTGAGCGGGTGGCGGAATATCCAAACAAAAACAAAAAAGTAAAGTTGCTTTCACTATTAAACTCCCTAAACTCTTTACCCTCCCTCTATATCTCATAAAGAAAGAGAGAGAGAGTCGAAGCGTTCGCCAGCGGCGGACGCTGTTTATTCTCTCTCTTGATTTTTAATGAAAGATATGTTTATTTTATGGATTATGATTATTATTAGTGCGACTATCAGTCTGTTCACAATAGTTTCAACAGACTTTGTGTCTATTTCCCAGTAGTTTCAACAGACTTTCTGTCATTTCAACAGACTTTCACGTTTATTAGTGTCTTGAACTGACTTTAAGTCTATTGAGCATGAAGTTTGTTTAAACTTTTCTTCAAACTCTTTTTGCATAAAGGATTTGTATTCTTCGAGTATTTCTCCCACTTTCTTTTCCACATAGTCATGTTTACTATAACCGGATAACGCAATTTCCAATACGTTAACACCACTCGACTCTTGAGTGTATTTAATTCTCAACGTATTACGTAACTTTGTGATGAACTCTTGGTATGTTTCAGACTCCACAACTTCCGCCACCCACTTATCCAGGTCGCCGCTATTAACCTTTCCCCGAACTGAATTCATGAATTCATATGTTTTTTCAGACAATAATAGATAAGGGTTTTCATGCAAATTATTAGGGAGGTAATACACATTATTTTTGTTAGGTTTTTCGATTTCAATAAACTCTTTAGCCTTAAGTGACTTCAAGTGTCTTTCTACTGTTTTTGAACTGCATGACATATGCAGGGCAAGCCTTTCCTGCGTGGGGTAGCATTTGTTGCTATCTCCCATATAGGATAACAAGCATTCCAATAGCATCTTTTCATATAGACTCAAGCCTAGACATCGTTTTATTTTATGTGGAATGATTACATAGCCCCTATTGGCATCTGTATATTTGCCATCTTTAGCAATTTCGGCTAGATATTCATTAGCCTTTCCTGTAAATCTTTCTCTCATTTATGCTTCCCACCCTTTCTTTTTTCTTTGTAGTTTTCAAGCTCTTCACATTCAAAAATAAAAGGACAACAAGTCCCTTTATTTTCACCGTTATCAATTGATTAGACTTATACCATCGCTCTTAAAATAGTGCGTGGGCTAACTCCTACAAACTGTGCAGCCTGTTTTCTGTTAAAGTATTTTTGCATGTTTACATCCCCCGACGGCAATAGTTAGTGACAAAGTGGAATAAAAAATAATCCTCTGTACTAGTTATCGTTCTATGGTAATATTTTGTTGCGGAACAACTTGTGAAAAATTTAAAACACCCGCCATAAAAAGGCGGGCGGTTATAACTCTATGTCTAAAACATCTTTAATTTCATCATCTGGCACTCCTTTGTTTCGTAACATATCAATTAATGAATTTAAGTCAATTCCATAGCCGTAACGAGAGCCACGAATAATGTGGCTATTGTGGCGGGGGACTGTTTTTAGTAGCCCACGTTGTACTAAAGACCTCACCCCTTCGGTTGTGAAAGTAATATTGAACTTTCCTAATACTCTAGCCGCAGTTTCAAAAGTAACCATATTAGTTCTCCTCCTTCATATTCATAGATTGTAAAATAAAGTTATTTAATTCACTTTCCGCTATCCGTAAGGTACTGCTGCCTAATCTCATAGCTTTTAATTTTCCTTGGTTTATCCAATTGTAGACTGTTCTACTTGAAACGTTTAACCGTTCAGCGATTTGTTCCGCTGTAAAAAGTTTACCTAATTTGTCTAGTATCATTGTTGTTCACCACCTTTTTTAAGGAATGTTTCAAGTTCTTCTTTCACAATCCTAATCGATCCACCTATACGAGTATGGGGGATGACACCTTGCCTAATGAGAGAATACGTTTTATTGACTGATAACCGTAACAATTTAGCTGCATCAGATACTCTTAATAGTTCCATAAAATACCTCCTATCTTATTAGCGTTCATTGTAAATATAAGAAAAAGAATACAAGATTAACAAAATTGTGTGTAAAATATTAAAAATTTTTGGATAAAAAACAAAAAATGATAGGAGTGGGGTTTGTGCGTCAAGAAAATAGAAAATTAGACGTAGCGGGAGGGAGGACGTAAGCATTTTTAAAAGGGAAATAGAGGTATCTGAATATAATATGTAAATGATTTTACCTTTACAAAATATGTATGATAACCATAAAAATGATTGGGATGTAAAGAGCGTCTGTTTATATAGTGAAAAGGTGCGTACAAAGCAATTCATAAAAATTTCGTACAGGGGAAACAAAGGATACCGCCCGCATGAAGTAGAAAAAGTAATTTATTCGGCACTGGGTAGGGGTAAATTTTCTAATGTAATAAGAAAGAGGGGTAAATATGTGGGATGATATAAATGAGATTAATATTCAGTTTGATTATTGGAATGCAACACTATCAAAATTATCAAGAACAAGGAAAAGGGTTTTAGACCAAGCTATTTATATGGTTAATTCCATTAACCTAGCAGATGATATTCGGGTTGCAGAAACATATGCAACTGCTGCAATTCATTTTATCGGCACAATTAAAGATATGCTAAAGCAAGACTTATTAGATTTAAATATTTTCAATGAATGGAATATATCTAAGGAACAAAAACTTGTTACGGAAGACCCCCTCCTAAAAGTGTTGAGGATTATAAGGAATTATGATGTGCATTATCGTACTTTAGAATACGGATTATTTGATGGAATGATGTATCACATTGTAGGAGAGAATATCGCTCAAACGGAAGATAATAGTCTTTTCTTTGAGGAATTTACATGGGAGGAATATGAAAAGATGCGCCCTAAAAAGAAAGAGCTAACTCCAGAATATTTGGAGTGGTTTAATAATCAGACTGGATATTGGTCTGTGAAATATATCTGCTATGAAGCGATAAACAGGTATTGTAAGTATATTAATTCTTTTATAACTTCAATAGTAGCGGAGAAGGAGAAATAATTTAAATAAGTTATCAAAAAGATTTGGAAAAGAGGATGGAGTACATAAAAATTTTCTATAATTCACCAAGTGACAATTAGGTTTACGAATGACAAACTGAGTAAGAGCAGTTTATTCGGTAATGTCTTATGGTTGTAAAGGTGGCATAAAATAGCCACCTAAATTTAATCGTTAATATTTCCTCTGAATAATGTTTTTCTATGTTGTTTTAGTGCCTCTAATGATGGGTAAGAATGAGGGTCTTTCGGTAAATTGATTTTAACACCATTTAATGTTTTATAAGGGCTAGTATTTAGGAGAGGACTTACAATGATCCTATAATCATCGTTAATTGTAATTAATCCCTCATCAAACAGCTTATGAATATCAATTCTTAAACAAATACCATTTTGTATGTGATTGCTTTGTTCGTTAATATAAGGCTGTATATGTGCTGCTTGAAGAACTTCAATACAAGTCTCGCCAGTTACTGCACATCTATAATCGTATGCTTTCAATACTTTATTTCTAAATTCACTTTGCCCCTTGCGTTTTTTTGATTTTTGCATCTGGTATTCAGTATTATTTTCCAAAATCAGATTGAAGTTATTATTTTTATTCATAGTTTCGCCGATATGGGCTGGAAAGTCACTATCAAAGTATTTTATCTTTACTATCTGTGGAGCAAAGTTAAATTCAAATTTTTCCGGTGAGAAAAAATGTTCATCATCAAAGAAAACTGGATTTTCTAGGACAATACAACCGATTTCTAGATCATCAATATTTAAATCCTTCTTTGTATGTTTTCTAACATAGTTGGAACAGCGTTCAGCTAGTTCTGTTAAATCTGATACACCATTGCCTTTTCCAAATTTAATCCAAGCCTCATACACACTCATATTGTCATACTTTTTAAAATATCCAAAGCCCCCTATTTTTCTAATAGGAGATTTTAGTAGAAAATAAAATTTATCGCCTTCTTTAAGCCGTTTAATATTCCAGGGGGTCGGGGTCCAAAAGTTAACTATATTAGTATTAGATTGCTCTCTTAAATAATAGAACCAATTAAGGTCTGTTGGTGCTATAGCGATAGTTGTTTTGTTAGAAAAAGGAGATGGGCTATAATTATTTGTTCCTAGCTTACTAGTAGAATTTGAGTTGTCTTTTGTTTGATATTTTCTTAGCCCCCATATCCCTTTCCCTTTACCTTCTACAGAGTAGAAGATATCTTCTTTTCCATAAAATGCATCGCAATCACTTGAATAAGACTCGATTGTTCTGCGAACAGATGCAGTCCATGTTCTATGTAAATTCATGATGTTACGTTGTTCGATTTTTTTATAGATATCTGATAGAGATGCTTTTCCACCTAACTCTTCAAGAACATCTATAATCTCATCAAGCCATTTCCTAGGTTGAGCCATAAAGTCCTCCTATTTTTTTATTTATATTTATATTATACAAATTAGTTGTTTAGATGTTCAGTTGTCTTCAAAAAAATTCTATTATTTGTAATAATTTATATTATATGAAGTATTAACAAAGGAAGAGGTGTAGTAATTTGAGTAGAATGGACTTAATTTATGATCAATATGTTGCCAACGAAAAATTAAAAAAAGGTACCAAATATGAAAGGTTAGCTGCAATTGTTTATAAAGTTTTAGAAAATAAGGATATTGTCATTCATGATTTGAGACTTAGTGGGGATGGTAAGAAAACTAAGCATCAGATTGATGTTGTAATTGAGAAGAGTGGCGTAAAAAAGAGGATACTAGTTGAATGTAAAGACTACTCGGAAATCGTTGGAATTAGTGTTATAAGAGATTTTCATGGTGCTGTACATCAGATAAAACCAGATGAAGCTATAGTAATAACTACAAAAGGGTTTACTAGGGAAGCTGTTAACTTTGCAGAAGATGAAAATATCAAATTAGCTGTTTTAAGGGAATTTAATGAGTCAGATTGGGAAGGTAAAATTAAAGAAATTCATTTGAACATTAATGTTTTATTAATGGATACTCCTGAAATATCCTTTATTCCAGCAAATAAAATAGAGGAAGAAAAAGCAGTTAATGCAATGAATGGAAATACTATTGTACGACAAGAGACTGATACAAGAACAAACTATTTTTATGACAGTACAGGGACCAAACTGGGAACTTATCAAGAAGTGTTGTCACCTATTATTAATAGTTTTGAAAGAGTTGCAGGTAAAGAGACTAAAGGTGAATATTTGTTTGATGATGTAAAGTATATATATGTTAATAATGTTCTTATTGGAGTGAAAGGTTTTCGATACTCGTTTAATTCATATGTAATAGAAGATAAGAGTGTAATAGGAGTAGGGCAAAAAATTGGTTTGTTATTATTACAATACTTGGATGGTAGTCAAGAGAAGATTATTTTTGATGAGGATATTTCAAAATGGACTTTTGATACAGATGGTAGGGTAGTTGAAAAGAAAAACAGTTAGAAATCAGTGTCCTACTTCATTATTTTATTATGTGGAGTAAATAATACCGTTTAATATGTTAATGGTTATTGATTGGCAAAGGAGAAATTTCTATGTCAAAAAATATCATTTTTGATAAGTATGGATATTATGCCTATATAGGAGTTTTTAAAGAAAAAGATTATGAATGTTCTAGTTTGATTTTAGATACTAATACAGCAATTAACGTTGAAAACTTTTATTATAAACCTAATAAAATGGACGAAAGAAAGAGGAAAGCCACTTTAGATTTTCTTTCCGATAATATTAGTATAGATTTTGTTCCAGGACTAGCAATGGAAGAAGCTTGTTGGGATTTTTCTTTAAAAGGAATTAATCAACAACAATTAAAAAAGATGGAGAATGCATTTAATAATATATATATAGAATGAATGTAAAAGATTTAGAACTTCACTCCAAAGGTCAAGGAGGGGATTTGCAGCACTTTGTTCAAAGAAACCCTACTCCGCAGTTAAGCTCTTTAATTGATCAATTAGAAGCAAATCCCGTTCTAGTAGGTACTTATGCCACTGTTTTAAAAATAATGATATTACAAAAAAAGGAAAAAATAAACTTAAAGCCATAGAAAAGTATATTGATTTTGTAAAAGAAAAGTTATTCGTAAATCATGCAATCGAAACAAATATTGCGATAAATTATTTTTTGGGAACACCTAAAATGCAAGAGATAGGCGATAAAATTTTTAAATTTGGCAAGAAAAATCCTTTATTTAATGCCTGGAATACAAGTTGGGATATTTTCTTTTTAAGATATCTGCAAAAAATGTATTATGAAGGGCTTGCATACGATATTATTAAACCAAAATTAGTAACATCAGATCAGGGGTTAATCAGATTAGCCGAAATGACTTCACTAGAAGCGGTAATACAAGAAAAAAACAATATTATACCAGTCATTTCTTTTTATGATAGTGATATTCGCCAAGAGTTTATTAATGAAGCTAGTAAAATAGAAAAGGATTTACATTTACGCAATACCTTTTATCAAAGAAGAAAAGCGATATCTGAGATTGAAAATATCACCGATTATGTTAAATCTCTAATTAGGGATTTAGAAATGGAATTACTCAGTTTATAATCTTAAATTAATAAGAAATTAGTAGCTTTAGAACTAATGTCACTCCTGTATGCACTGTCTATTCAACGCATGTGGAGAGTGTGTCGAAGATTGTTTTGATAGGGTAATTCAACAAGAAGACCACCCTATTTATATAGGGTGCGCTTATTTCTTTCAAAAAACTCTATTACAATTCTAATCTTTTTCAAAATCATTTACATTTAGGTTTGCGAGTTTAGTTTGTTGATTTCAACATCGTGCTTTCCTGCTTTTTCACTCAAATAGTCAACATCAATACGAAGACTTTTGATTTCATCGGCAACACTTAGAAAACTATTATAGCTGATTCAACCTTAAAATCTGTAAAGATCAATGTATTTCACCATAATAAACTCGGCAAAACGATTATTTTGCGCTAATTGTTCCATTGAACGATGATGACTTCGATAGAAGTTTCTTTAATGGATGGATTTCTTCTGGAATCTTCCACCCATTACATCATTGACATGTTCAATCGCAACAAAAGCATTAGGATCTATTTCTTCTACAATTGATTTTAATTTTGCCACCTCTAGTCTTGTGACGATGACATATAATAATTCCTTGTCTTCTTTCGTATAACCGCCTTTTCCATAAATGTGAGTCACTCCTCGGCCAAGTCTTGCGATAATTTTTTCTGCAATCTCATCAGGTTGATCCGAAATAATCGTGACTGACTTTGATTCATCAATACCAGCAATCACAATATCAATCGTTTTAAAAGCAATAAAATAAGCAACTAATGAATACATAGCACTTTCCCATGTGAAGACAAGACCTGCTCCAGTCATGATAAAAACATTAAAAAACATGACAATCTCACCAACGGAAAAGCCAAAGCGTTTATTGGCTAAAATAGCAATGATCTCTGTTCCATCAAGGGACCCGCCATTTCGGATAATGAGACCTACACCTGCTCCTAAAATAATGCCGCCAAAAATGGTCGCCAGAAACATATCTCCTGTAACTACGTTAAAATCGTCTACATAAGAAACAAATAAGGATAAAAAAACTACCGAAACGAGTGTTGTGATCGCAAACGTTTTTCCAATCTGATTGTATCCAACAAACAAAAAAGGAATGTTTAATATTACAATAAAGATTCCAAGCGGGTAATTAGTAAGTTCACTAAAGATAATTGATATACCGATAATGCCGCCATCAATGATTTGATTGGGAATGAGAAATGTTTCCAACCCGATGGCAACAAGAAATGTACCAATAATGATAAAAAGATAGCGTTTTACCCACTTTTTAAGCCATCTAACATTCATGCTTGTTTTCTTCCTTTCTGTATTTATTTGTAAAAATAAAGTAACTTTTCTCAAGGGTACCAAAAAACTTATATTGAAACCATTGAATAAAACGTTCAACTATATAGTCAATGCGCAAACGCCATCCATATTAAAAGGATGAAGTAGTAATGATGATGTGTGGGACTTATCCTAAAATAGGGGATCATATTTTTACAAAATAATGGATTATATTTCATTGGTACCTTTCTCTCAGTTCGTTTTTATGCATCGTACTAAAAAAAGAGGGAAATTGGTCCCTCTTTTTTTGTTTCTTTATACAATGAATGTTCAATTTTGTTTCGTTAAAATTTTAAAAAATATAAAAAACGATAGGGAGGAGAAATCTGAGAATGAGTGATAGTGATTTTGCCTTTGAGAAAGAAGGCTTTTTTGATGAAATTGTTCAGATTCTTCATGAAGAAACTGGACAGCATGTTAATATTATGGGGGAAAAAGGGATCATTATAGCATCTACACGCCCTGAGAGAATTGGAACGGTCCATGAAAGTGCGAAACAGATTATGTTAGGCTTAATCGATGAAGCGTTGGTTACAGAGGAAGAAGCTGCCCAATTACAGGGAGTTCGGGCAGGAGCAAATCTTCCGATCGAATACAAAGGAAAACGAATTGGCGTGATTGGAATGACAGGTGACCCGCATGCTATAAAACCGATTGTTCGTATCGCTGCTCGGACTGTAATTTTATGGCTAAAGAACCATGAACAAATGATAAAACAACAAAAAGCTGCAGAAGAAGTGTATGGGCAACTTCAGAACATGGCAGCAACAATTGAGGAATTAGCAGCTAGTTCGGAAGATTTTGCCGCTTTTAGTAAACAAACCTCAAATGAAGTTGCGAGAGGAGAAAAACAGATAAAAGACGTATCCATCGCCTTAAAAATTATCCGTGAGATTGCTTCACAAAGTAAATTGATAGGCTTAAATGCGGCGATCGAAGCATCTAGGGCAGGAGAAGCAGGTAGAGGTTTCTCGATAGTGGCCAATGAAATTCGTAAATTAGCAAGCAATAGTGAAGATTCGGTCAAAGAGATTCAGCAAACCCTTGAACAAGTAAACCAAGTGTTCACAAAAATTTTGCTCGATGTTCAAACCAATGAACAAAAAGCAAATGAACAATCCATAGCAGTACAGGAACTTGCAAAATATGTTGAAAAAGTAGAAAAGATGATGGAAAAATTAACACAAAGCGAATAGCTTTGAACAAAAAAACCCATCTAGGTGTTCTAGATGGGCAAATTTTATAATATCGTATTTACGAGTTCAATCGAATAATCGACATTCTCCATTGAATTCTCTTTAATTAATTTTTGTAATAGCTCCTCTGCATGTTCTTTTTTATTAAATCCCTTCACGATATCTCGTCGAACTAATTTATCTCCTTTTTTAGTTTGGTATACATCCTTATAGACCACCCACATTGGTAATCCCCCCTTTGTGAAGAGATTTTTCTTATTTTAATTTTACCTGACCACCGAAAAGAAATGCAAGGTTTTTTTAAATTTTTAAAATATTTTTATTATATGTTGTTTTATACAAAACCTGCCTATATAATAACATTTTTATAATAAATACACTTTTTATACTTTTTAATTGACATTTTTGAATAATTGGTGCATAATGAGAAAAGAAGGTAAGTTTTACCACAATGATTAGCATATTTTACAAAAGAATAGGAAACATTATTCTTTGATAAGTTTTTACATATTTTAAGGGAGGAATGAACAAAATGAAAAAATTTGAATTACCACCATTGCCCTATGATTACAATGCCCTTGAGCCACATTATGATGAGCAAACCGTTCGTTTACATCATGATATCCATCACAAAGGGTATGTTGATGGGTTAAATAAAGCGTTGGAAAAGTTAGCTGAAGCACGTCAAACTGGTGATTTTGCACTGATTAAGCATTGGGAAAGAGAAGCTGCTTTCCATGGTTCTGGTCATTATCTACACAGTATTTTCTGGACCAATTTATCACCAAATGGCGGTGGCGAACCTACTGGAGCGATAGCTGAACAAATTCAAAAAGACTTCGGTAGTTTTGAAGCCTTCAAGAAGCAAATGTCTGCAGCCTCTGTAGCTGTTGAAGGTTCTGGTTGGGGAATCTTAGCATGGGATCCTACAGCTGAACAGTTAGTTATTCTTCAAGCTGAAAAGCATCAAGATTTAACGATTTGGGGAGTAACACCTTTATTAGTGATCGATGTTTGGGAACACGCTTATTATCTGAAGTATCAAAATAAACGTGCAGCATTTGTAGAAGCTCTTTGGAACATTATTAACTGGGATGATGTAAACCGTCGTTTTGAAGAAGCAAGAAAAAAATAATATCCGAGAGTAGACTTTGATAGGCAAAAAGGTGGCTTATGTATGGCCACCTTTTTTGTCTTAAGTATTATGCAAACTGTAAAGGGATTTGATCTTCTTTGATAAATGTTTCTGATTATAGACCCAACCCACATACGAATCGATAATTTGTAACGAGTCATCCAATAACACGATCGCCAAAAAAGGATAATGATTTTGGAACCGATACCGTAAATCAATCCACTTTACTTCATAACCATATGTCGTTTTATTCCACATTGGATAAGCATAGCGGGTAAAATAGAGAAATTTTTTTACTTTTGGATCTTGTTTCGCTGCTTGAATACTAGGGTGATCCTCGATTTTGATTTTCTCATCTACCCATTTAATCTCCATACGATGAAGAACCCCTAAACGATATTTTGTCGGTAACTCTTCAATCAAATTCCAAACAGAAAAATAGATCGTAGGAAGGATGGTTACATTTCCTATTAACTTTTTCTCTAGTTTTATTTTTTTTTGTAGGATATGATGATAAATGGCCCTTATGCTAATATAGGCAAATGTAAAGAGAAAGACGATCAAAAAGATGGTTGTAGGCTGTAAAATGCCAACAATCCATAAAAAAATACCGATAACATGAGTCAAAAAAAGAATAGGATCAAAAATGTTCATTACATTTAGAGCAATCCATTTTTCGGAAAAAGGACGCAATACTTGGGTGCCATACGCATTCAATATATCGAGTAAAACGTGGAGAAAAACGGCCAAAAACGTCCACAACCATAAATGGGGAATTGGTATATTTGGATAAAAAAATTGGATCACAAATGTGATGAGACTTGGCCAAATCAATAAAAAGGGCAAAGAATGGGAAATCCCCCGATGATGTTTGATATAATTAGCAGTTCCACCAAAAAAGCGAGTGATACCATCCAAATCAGGAGCCTGTGATCCAGCGATTGTACCGATTAAGACTGCTTGTGCGAATAAGGGTTGAGATTGAACCACTGGATCAAAATGGGCGAAACCTGCTAAACTTACGCCAATGACAAAATGAGTGCCAGTATCCATCAACTCTTCCTCCTTAATATCCATTCTATCCATTATTATAGACGAGAAGTAACTCTCTCAACCATTTATCTAAACGTTAGAAAAGGTGAAGGTATTCATGGATATTGAACGTTTTCAAGAACAATTACTTCGATGGTTTAGACAACAAAAACGAGATCTTCCATGGAGAAAAGATCGAGACCCTTACCATATATGGGTATCAGAAATCATGTTGCAGCAAACGAGGGTAGAAACGGTCATTCCCTATTACGAAAAATTTATGGAACAATTTCCCACGCTAAACGATTTGGCACAAGCGAAAGAAGAAGAGGTCCTAAAGGCTTGGGAAGGATTAGGATATTATTCACGGGCAAGAAATCTTCATCAAGGGGTAAAAGAGGTGCAGGAAAAATATAGTGGGAAAATACCTGATGAAAAAGAAAAGATCCTCAAAATCCCTGGTATTGGCCCATACACAGCTGGAGCGATTTTAAGTATTGCTTATGGGAGAAAAGAACCAGCAGTTGACGGAAATGTGTTAAGGGTTTTTTCCAGATTATTAAATTCTTTTGAAGATATATCAAAGATAAAAACGAAGAAAATGATCGAAGAAAAAGTAAAAGAGTTGATTCCTGATCATGCCGCTTCAGATTTTAATCAAGCACTAATGGAATTAGGGGCAATGATCTGTACACCTAAGTCTCCCCAATGCTTCTTCTGTCCTGTGATGGATTTTTGCGAAGGGAGGAAAGAAGGAAACGAGGATCAGTTACCGGTCAAAGCAAAAAAGAAAGGCCAAAAAATCGTTTATCGGATCGGACTTATTCTACAAAAAGACGATAAGGTAGCTTTTGTAAAACGACCAAGTGATGGTTTATTAGCTGATATGTGGGAGTTACCTTCCTTAGAAAGTGAAAATCCTTTGTCTAATCAAGAATGGCAAGAGAAAATAAAAGCAGAGTTCGGAATCGAGCTGAAATTGAATCAGCCATGGATGACCATTGAACATACCTTTAGCCATCTTAAGTGGTATCTAGCTATTTACAAATTAGATCATCTTGCTCAAATATCCAAATTATCTAGCCAATGGTATTGGTTTACCCTTGAAGAAGCAGAAAAACTCTCATTTCCTAAGGCATATAAGCAAGTCATGATGAAACTCATAAGAAGTTGACCCAATAACGAAACTCCAAAAACACCATAGAATATTACAAATGGATTTGAAAATGGGGTGTACGAAGATGGAGGTCAAACAGCCAAGAGTGGTAAGAAAGGCGCCTTTCGGAGAGAGAGGAAACTATTATATTGGACAATATGAACATTCAATGAACAAAACTCCCATTGTTTTTGTTCATGGGCTTCATAGTCATGCAAGAAAATGGTTTACAAGAACCAATTATTATGGAAAAAATGACATGTATGAATTAGCCGCACATTATGGTCATCCCACTGCTTTTGTTGATTTAAGTACGAGAAAATATGGGATTTGGGAAAATGGCGAGCTGCTTGCGAAGCAACTTAAGGAAATTTACCACCGTTTTGGACAAAAAAAGTTGGCAATTGTCGCTCATAGCAAAGGTGGGGTTGATGCCCAGATTGCCCTTTCATATGGTGAAGCTTACCCTTATGTACGCTCACTGATTACATTAGGGACACCTCATTATGGTTCGCCCTTAGCCGATTTAGCTTTTAGCCAAAAAGCAAAACCATTAGCTTTTATGATCGGTTTTCTTGATAAGGGCACATTGCAAATGCAGACTGGACACATGGAGAAACTTCGTTCTGTTTTAGATGTAAAGATTTCTAAACTTTCAATTCCCCATTTTACCATTGTTGGCGTAGATCCTGCGGAACAATTGGGTTCGATTTTATCAATGGGAGGGAAATATCTCAAACCGTATGGAGAGAATGATGGAGTTGTTTTAGCCAAAGATGCAATCTTACCTTATTCAAAATCGATTCGCGGGTATTGGAATCATGATAATATCCGTCTAGGAAGAGAAATGTTTCCTTTACTAGAAGAGTTGATCGATGGGGATCATTCAATCAGTCGTATGCCTAGGTATAGCAAAACAAGAGAAAAAATTGTACAACCTTGTTTGCTGCATGGTGGATATACAAGTCTCCCATCAAAAGAGATTGAATTACACGTTCCTTCACAGGAAAGGGAATTTTGGATTCAACTGTTAAGCTCTTCAAAGAATATGAGAATTGAAGTCCATTCGCCTGATGGAAAAAAAGAAGAACTAGAATATAAGGGTTTTGTTACCGATGTTCCATTTTTCCCAGATACTCATCTATATTACTTTCAAGTTCCTCACCCGAAGCAAGGAAAATGGAAAATCCAAATACATAGTCTTGGGAGGAATGCTTATTTTCTCGTATCTTCATTTTCTTCTTTAAGAGAAGAAGCAATTCGGATTGAGAAAAACGATGTTTGCCAGGGGCTTACTACGCTTCATTTTAAGTTACAAGTACCTGATCATTGGAAACGGGACCGGATTGCACTTCAAGTGTATACAGACCATAAAAGATTGGGAACCAAGCCAATTCTTATCAACGAATTAAAAAAAACCTCCCAAAGAGAGGTTTTGACAGAATTAAAATTTCCTAAGCAGCAAATGATTCGAAATGTGCATTTAGAGATCATTGGGGAATCAAAATGGGGAGCAAAAGTACAGAGAGATTATGTAACTTCACTTTTTCTATAAATAAAACCATTGTAAAATCATCATCGTTAGGAAACCACCAAGTACAACCATGATTAAGTTCTGATAAAACCAAGCAATCACAAAAGCGACGAAACCAGCTAAAAGTCCAAAAAAAACATGCTCTGGATCAACAGTCATGATTCCAGGAAAAATTAATGCTCCTAATATGGCATAGGGTACAAAAGTTAACCACCGATTTAACCAATCGGGGAACTTCAAGCGTTTAAATAACATGGGAAACATGCGTGGGATGAAGGTTACAAGGAACATTCCAAAGATCAAGAGCCATATTTTCATAAAGAATTCACCTCTCGATTTGGCAACAAAGAACCAATCGTTGCAGCGATCATTGTAGCTAAAATAATGACCCAACCATTTGAGAGTTTGGGGAAAAGGGAAGTTAACCCCCAACTTAACAGCCCGCCAAGAACGGCAATGAATGAAACTTGCCAAGATTTTTTCATCGAGGGTACGAGTAGGCCGATAAACATGGCATATAGAGCAATACTCATTCCAGTTGCTAGGTTACTAGGAATAAAATCGGAAAAAAAACTGCCTGTAAAAGTTCCCAATACCCAACCACTATAAGCTGTTAAAGCAAGCCCTAAAAAATAGGATGGGGTGATCGAGGAATTCTCATGATTGACACTAGCAACGACAAAAGTTTCGTCAGTGATCCCAAAAGAGAGTAATGAACTTAAAAAAGGACCAGTTTGTAATTTTCTCGATAATGAAGTGCTCATCAAAAGGTGGCGTAGATTGATAATAAAGGTGGTAAGAATAATTTCCGTGATCAACACATGGGATTGAAGAAGATTAATGGCAATAAATTGGCTTGCTCCAGCAAACACCCACATCGACATCCCTGTTGCTTGCACTGGAGTGAGTCCTGCTTGTACAGAGAGAATTCCAAACGTTAAGGCAATAGGCAAATATCCAATTGCAATCGGAAGCCCATCCTTCACCCCTTTTGAAAAATTCCCCATAAAAAGCCCCCCTATGTCTATCATTTTCTAATTATGATGGGTATAGAAACTATCGATTAACCGATCCAAATGATCAAGGCGTCTCCCATAATCTTGGATAGATCCTAATAATATTACAAGTGCTAGAATGGAATTCTCGTCGATCGTTAATTGGCGAATCTCTTTAAATAATGCCCAGTGATTTTCATGTAAAATTGGATCAAGAGTGTGGTGAGGGGAAGGGTGAATTCTCCCAATATATTTTGAATAAATTTTGTCCTGATAATGTGCTAAATAAATGAGTTGATCTTTAAAGCGTTTTTGTAAGTCATCATGAAGAGCATATAAAACATTTTGATATTTTTGTACCATATAAATCATTTCAATGCCACTTTGAGCTGTTTTTAACATATTCTTCAAGATGACTAATTTTCGCGAAGAGGAAAAGGGAAATTTTCTTTTAAGATAACTTTTTGCTTCCTCTTCAAAGCGATAAAGGTCCCATAATTTTTGTAGTTCATTTTGGATCGAATCTAAAGTTTGCTTAATGGTTTGTTCGTTTTTTTCTTTATCTAGAGCAATCCTTAGAATTGAAGCCATTTGTTCTTCAATATTCTTTAATTTTTTTGTTAATTTTTTTTCATATTGGGGTGGGAATAATAAACTATTTACTAAAATTGCTGCAAAAATGCCAATTAAAATTAATAAGAAACGGTCGATTGCAAAATAAAAAAAGTGTTCTTGTTGGCTTCCTTCCATGATCGACAACACGGTTACAATCGCCAAAGGAATACTTCGATCAAAGCCCAATTGAAGGTTTATCCCAATTACGAGCATCACAACAAGAGCGGTAATCACGAGATTTGAACCAAGAAAAGTTGCTGTTAATGTAGCAAGGGTTGCACCTACGATGTTGGCTTGTATTTGTTCAACTCCATATCGCCAAGAACGGTAAACAGAAGGTTGAATGGCAAGGGTTGCTGCTATGGCTGCAAAGATTTCTGGTTGCAAATGAAATAAACGAGTGAGCAAAATCGCAAAAATCAACGTAATACCCGTTTTTAGGATTCTAGCACCAATTTTCATTTGAAAAACCTTTCTTCTTGAATGTTTTATGGTGAATTCGTTTAATTATTATATCAATTTGAATATTGAAATCAATAGAGTTTTATACCATCTGTATATGTAAATTAAAAGTGAAAAGAGGCACAATCGCCTCTTTTCATGTCGTTTATTTATTTTGTTTTTTATTCCGTAGTATCAACCGATAAAACTGCCTCTTTTTTCGGGACAATGCGAACAAAATGCTGGTCAAGGTTTTCAAGAAGACGACTCACTTTTGTTGCAGTGTCAGTTTGCTCCGCTTTTGTTAATTGAATGATGTATTCAGTCAACAATTCCGTTAAGTCTTTTCTTCCTTTTTCATCAAGGGGAAGAATCATAACTGAAGCACCTTTTGCAATTCTTCGTTCTAAAGCATGTTGATCAAAACCGAATTCAGGTACAAGACGCTGATACACGACTCCACCAGTCATTCCGGAACAGATCCATGGACCAGGATCACCTAGAACAACAGCACGACCATTTGTCATGTATTCAAAAGCAAAACCTTTGATATTAGCCCGTTCTCCAATCCCTCCTAGATGATCTTGAATGGGAGAAGTAATTTCTCCACCAAGAATCACATCCGCCCCAGAAAGTCTGATACCAAAGCGTGAATCGGCATTTCCTTGGATAATAAAGAGTCCTTTTTGGGCGCCGTAACAACAACTTTTTCCAACGGAGCCATTAATATAAACCCCATTTTTATTTTTTGTTTTTAAAATGGTTACCGAACCGCCATAAGCTGTTTTTGCCATTCCATCTTGTCCACCGCCATGAATTCTGATGTTTACGCCACTTGCGAGATAAGAAGCAAGGCCATTTCCTGCAATAGAACCATGTTTAAATGCTAGTTGTATTGGCGGTAATGTACGGTAACTTCCATCTAGATGTGGTCGAACTCTATCTCCTGAGATTCGACTTCCAATCATCCGATGTGTACTATTGACGAATGGTAACGTTCGTTCATAATCGTAGGAACTTACGGCTTCTGTACTGATCTCTTCTGCACCTGCAGCAACAGAGAGGAGAGGTTCTTTCTCTATCATTTGAGCCAATGATTTTTCTAACGGAATTGGCTGTGTTAATGGTGTAAGATCGATTCGATCTTTTAGACGTTGTTGAATGAGCAGGTCAGATCTACCGACTAAGTCTTGTAAGCGGCTAGCCCCTAATTGACTAGTTAGCTCTTTTACCTCATCACCTATAGCTTGGAAAAAACGAATTAACTGCTCAACAGCTGTTTCGTAATTTCTAGGAGTGAAAACTTTAACACCTCTAGATATAGCTTCATCAATTGATTCGATTTGGGTAGCGATTCCTACATGACAGGTATCTAAATGGCAACCTCGACATGCAGTACAGCCAATCGCCATCATCGCTAGTGTTCCAAAACCTACTCGATTTGCACCTAAAAGAATTAATTTGACTACATCTTTTCCACTTCTTATCCCGCCATCTGCCCAAATTTCTACGTCGTCTCTCAAACCAGCATCAATTAAAGCAGTATGAGTCGCTTTCACACCAATTTCAACAGGTAAACCAACATGTTGAATGGCATGGGCTCTTGCTGCTCCTGTCCCACCATCATAACCACTTAGTGAAATCACGTCTGCACCTGCTTTTGCAATGCCAACAGCAATTGTACCAATATTTGGTACAACGGGTACCTTTACAATGATTTTCGCAAATCGATTGGCCGTCTTTAATTCAGAGATGACTTGTGCTAGATCTTCAATAGAATAGATATCATGGTTGTTTGATGGTGAGATTAATTCGCTTCCAGGGGTCGCATTTCTTGCTGCAGCAATTTTTAGTGTGACTTTACTACCTGGCAAGTGTCCACCTTCACCTGGTTTTGCTCCTTGGCCAATTTTTATTTCAATCCAATTGGAAGAGTTGATTAATTCAATATTTACACCAAACCTTCCAGATGCAATCTGCATACCGCGGTGGTTAGGATACTTGCCAAGCATATCCTTTATTTCTCCGCCCTCACCATTTAGACTGATCATATTCAATTGATATGCAGCTTCAGCATAAGCGCGAAATGCAGTTTCACTTTGAGACCCAAAGGACATTGAACTAATCACAAAAGGATAGGAATGTTGCCCGATCCCTATGTCTACTTTTTTGCTGGGAACCATATTTTCAGTCGTTTGAAAATCTAAAAGATGGCGAAGGGAAACAGGATGATTCTCTTCCAATTCCGCTAACTTTTCCGCATATTCTTGATAAGTAATCGTTCCATTAGCCACTTGTTGAATCGATTTCCAAATTTTTGGAATTAAACGAAAACGATTGATGAGTCTTGGTGCATCAGCGTAAAGATCATTCTGTCTTTCTCTAGCGCTTTCTTCTAAATGTGAGAAGGAATAACCGATTTCCTCGTTCCCATAAAAATTGGTGATATTTAAGACTTTGGCAACCTCATCATGAAGGCCAATCGATGAAAATAAACGTTCATAGCCTCTTAATTCGTGGATGCCTAAAGTAGAGATAACTTTCTCAATTCCTTTTTCTAAACTACTGTATAAGTTTTTAATTGCTTGTTGACCTCCGTCTTTTGCAACCGTCGCAAACAATAGATAAGGAGAAATCGCATCAGCTCCTAAACCCATCGCCGTTACAAAATCGTGGAGATGGCGAATCGATGCGGAACGTAAGATGATGCTTACTTTTCTTCTTAGACTTTCTCCATTTTCTAACTTCTCCCTTAAGGCAATATCCACAGAAGAAACCGCTAAATGGGGATCAAGCCACAAATAGTTTTTACTGGAATATAATAGTTCGTCATCAAGAAAAAGAATTTTTGCTCCATTTTCAACCGCTTTAATGGCTTCTTGGTTTAATTCAGCTAACCGTTCTTTTATGGTTTGGTTTTTATGAAAACTTAAAGACAAAGTCGTGATATAGTTGGGTGATAGATTGGTAAAATAGCTGATGATTTTTTCTAACGAAGTTGTTCCTAGATCTTCAACAATGTCTTGTGCCATATTCCCTTCAAGTAAGATTGGGGTTCTGATTTCAAAAGAGATATCCCCAACTTGATGAGGAGTAAAGTCTTCCCGGCCACCGATGATCATTCTTGTTGAAAAATGTTCAATCTCTCTTTCGCGGTCAATGGCTGGATTAGTTACGACTGCTACGGTTTCTTTTAAGAAATCAGATAGATTCACCCGTTCTTTTGATAAAATGGCTAAACTTCCATCATATCCAAGGGAACGTATGGGTTCTTTTCCAGTCTTCGCCATTTGCTTTGCTAAATCAATATGTTCTTTTTCCCAACCAAAGTGAAGATAAATTCCATTCGATATTTCTTTGAATTGTGGAAGAACAAAGACATGCTCCTCAAAATGAGGGGGTTCTAATTTTTTACGATAATTTTGGATTGGGAAGCGTTTTGCTAGGTGGCTTAATATCATTTGTTGTAATTCGTGATGGGGAATCATCTGTATTGGTTCGTCTTTTTTTAGAATCACTCCTATTTTTTCTCCTGGGGCAAGGGGTTTAGGTTCGGAGATCATCTCTTGGGTAGGGATAATCCCTTGTTCAGAGGAAAAGTATAATGTATCTTCTGTTTCTACTTTCCATAAAGGACGTAATCCTAAAGCATCAACACTAAAAACGCCTTGATTCCCGTATCTTGAAACAATACCAGCAGGTCCTTGTGCAAATGGTCCCCATAAATGGCGCATAAATGTATATAGGTCCTGAAGTTGTTCGTTCATTCGCCGAATTTCGTTATAAATGGGTGGGAAGATCATTTCCATGACTTCAAAAAGAGAAAAATCATAATTGGTGATCAATCCCTCGATAATTCGGTTTAAATCTTGTGAATCACTGCCACCATGTACCAATGGAATATTTAACATGGTTGCTTCATCACGAAGTCGTTGAATCGTGTTGATTTCCCCGTTATGCCCTAATAGAGAGAAGGGTTGAACACGGAAGAAATGAGATAATGTATTGGTCGAATAACGGTTATGGCCAATTGACATCACTGATTCAAACAATGGATTGCTTAAATCATAGAAATACTCTTTTAAGACATTTGCAGCACCCATTACTTTGTAAACAACGGTATATTGGCTGAGGGATGCGACATGTACGTATTTCTCTTGTTCAATTTCTGTCATTAATTGAAACAATTTTTGGTTTATTTCTGAATTCCCTTGATAAATGGCAGCGATTTGCCAAAATAAGGGTTCACTTCGTTTACCATTTGGTCCTAGTACATGGGAATGAACCTGTCCTTCTTCTTCTAACAAAATATCCAATTGATAGTTAGCAAATTTACTTCGAATCTCTTCTTGGGCCTTATTGATTGACCCGATTTCCCGATCTATAAAAATATGTCCTACAACAAAATTCGGGTCATAAGCCATTTGAGGTGAATGAAGATGTTTTTTTAGTTTTGAAGCCCATAATTTTCTTGGAATGTCTGTAAGTACTCCAGAACCATCTCCTTCACCATTGATAAATCCAGAACGATGCTCCATCTTAACTAAAGCGTCAATTGTTTTTGTTAGATTATGGTTAGTTGGTTCCCCATTTTTTTCGATTACGGCTACTATTCCACAACTGTCGTGTTCCTCATAAAGGAGGTTTTGCAAATTGGTTTGATATTGCTCATGTTTCATCATGATCAATCACCTCCAATAAATAATTTCGTGGGTTAAATAGATAACATGTTAAAATAAATATTCCGAAAATTACATAAATCATATCATGATTTTAAGAGAAATACAATAGAATTTTTGATTTTTTATACATATGAAAGCGTTTTTATACAATGAAAACGCTTTACTTAAAATGGAAAACATTGTTATCATAAGGAAATAAAAACAAGATGTTAAAATTAACATCTTGTTTTTATGCAAAAATTATGCATTTTTATTCGTTTAAAGTTTAGACATTACCCGATCAACTGCTTCTAAAGTATCATCAATATCTTTTTGCGTATGAGCAATGGTTAAGAACCAAGCTTCGTATTTAGAAGGAGCAATTAAGATTCCTTCGTTAAGCAATCCTTTGAAGAATTTTGCAAACTTCTCTGTATCTGTCCCTTTGGCATCTTGATAATTGCTAACAGGACGGTCGGTAAAATAGACCGTAAATGCTCCACCAAGACGATTGATCACAAGCTCGTGACCATATTTTTTCGCTGAATCAAGAATGCCTTTTTCTAGCTTTGCGCCGAACTGATCCATTTGTTGGTACCAATGCTTTTCAGACAATACCTCTAAGGTAGCGATTCCTGCACGAACAGAAGCTGGATTCCCTGCCATTGTTCCTGCTTGATACGCAGGGCCAAGAGGAGCAACTTGTTCCATGATTTCTTTTTTGCCCCCATAAGCACCAATGGGTAAACCGCCACCAATAATTTTCCCTAGCGCTGTCATATCAGGAATAACACCTAAGAGATTTTGGGCTCCACCATAATGGAAACGAAAAGCGGTAATCACTTCATCGTAAATGACGAGTGCACCATATTGGTGGGTTAACTCATTCACTTTTTCCAAGAATCCAGGTTTTGGCATGACAATGCCAAAGTTTCCAACGATGGGTTCTACTAATACGGCAGCAATTTCATGCCCCCATTTTTTTAGTGCATTTTCGTAAGCTTCAACATCATTAAAAGGAACGGTTATCACTTCATTGGCAATGCTTTGGGGGATACCGGCACTATCTGGAATTCCTAAAGTAGCTGGACCGGAACCTGCCGCTACAAGTACTAGATCGGAATGTCCATGGTAACAACCTTCAAACTTAATAATTTTGCTTCGACCCGTATATGCTCTTGCAACACGAATGGTCGTCATCACAGCTTCAGTGCCTGAATTGACAAAACGAATCTTTTCCATTGATGGAATCGCTTCACGAATCATTTTGGCAAATTGAACTTCCCAAGGTGTTGACGTTCCATACAATGTTCCCTCTGTTGCTGCTTGAGAAATAGCTTCGACTAGTTTTGGGTGTCCATGACCTAATATAAGGGGGCCATAAGCGGCAAGATAATCAATATAGCGATTTCCATCTACATCCCACATATAAGGTCCTTTTGCTTTTTGAAAAAAGGTAGGGGTTCCTCCACCAACCGCTTTATAGGAGCGAGAAGGACTATTTACTCCTCCTACAATGACATCAAGGGCTTCTTGATAGTATCGTTCCGACTTTTCACGAATCAATGCTCTCACCATCTTTCTATAAATAGAGATTATATGTATCTTCTTTTTCATTTTAGCATAAGAAAATCTTTTTGATATAGCTCCCTTATTATGGCTTGTATATAGGTTTGTATATTCCAACGCGCTTTGTTGTCCGTCTCTACAAACCTAATTTTTATCGTAAAAGTTGAAGTGTCAGAGAATGCACTTCAATTCTAAATTTTCAATAAATGATTTGTTAAGATGAAAGAAGAATGAATATCGATTTTCATGGCAAGGTAAGAAAGAAGGAGGGTTTAAGATGCAAGAGGAATATCGAATTGCCAAGGACTCATTAGGAGAGGTAAAAGTGCCAAAGAATGCTTATTATGGTGCGCAAACACAAAGAGCGGTTGAAAACTTTCCGATCAGTGGGCTTCGCCTGCCGCGTCGTTTTATTCGTGCTCAGGGGATTATCAAATATTCTGCCGCTTATGCAAACTCCGCTGTTGGCCAGTTGGACAAACGACTCGCTGATGCCATTATGAAAGCAGCTGAAGAAGTTATCGAAGGAAAGTGGGATCACCAATTTGTTGTTGATGTTTATCAAGCAGGTGCTGGCACCTCTCAAAATATGAATGCCAATGAAGTGATCGCCAATCGCGCCATTGAACTATTAGGGGGTAAAATCGGCGATACATTCATTATTCATCCGAATGATCATGTCAATATGGCTCAATCTACCAATGATACCATTCATGTGGCCATTAATATTGCTGCAGTGGAAGCCGTTCATCATGATCTTATTCCTCAGTTGGATCATTTAATAGAGACATTAGAGCAAAAAGGCGAAGAATTTTATCCTATTATTAAATCAGGTAGAACCCATTTACAAGATGCTGTTCCTATCCGCTTAGGGCAAGAATTTTATGGATATAAGGAGACCCTAGTGGAAGCCAAAAAGACAATTTTAGAGAGTTTAGATTTATTATATCAAATTGGACTTGGCGGCAATGCGGTTGGTACTGGAATTAATGCCCATCCAAAATATGCTGAATTAGCGATTGGTAAAGTGGCGGAGATCACTGGATTTCCATTTCGAAGTCCAAGTAATCGTTTTATGTTTATGCAAAATACGCAAGGAGCGATTAAACTAAGTGGTGCACTGAAAAACCTCGCGATTCATCTGATCAAAATTGCCAGCGACTTACGTTTGTTAAGTTCTGGTCCTCGCACGGGTTTAGCGGAAATTATTCTTCCTGCTGTACAACCTGGTTCTTCCATTATGCCAGGGAAAGTCAATCCTGTTATGGCAGAAATGATGCATATGATCGGAAGCCAAGTGATTGGAAATGATGCTACCATCACTTCTGCTGGACAATCCGCCCAGTTAGAGTTAAATGTGATGATGCCTGTGATTGCTTATAACCTTTTACATTCCATTCAGATCTTAAGTAATGGGATTAAAGTCTTTAATGAGAGATCTGTAAAAGGAATTATAGCGAATGAAAAAAGATGTCATGAGTTAATGGAACGAAGTTTGGCTTTAGCGACAGCCTTAAATCCAGCAATTGGTTATGACAAAGCAGCAGAAATCGCGAAGAAAGCCTATGCAACAGGTAAAACAATTAGAGAGGTAGTTCGGGAAGAAGGGATTTTGACAGAGGAAGAGATATACCGCTATTTAGACGTTCAAAAGATGGTTTAATTTTCATCATTTTAAATTTTCACCCTTTAGGAAGTTGAAACCTAAAGGGTATTTTTTTTGGCAAAAAAACAAAACCTAAAATAGATCAGAATTAAGGAGGATCTTTTTTCATGGAATGGCTTCAAATTATTGGAATCAGTATTACCATGATTGCAATTGGTTTTCTGATTTTGCGCTTTGTCGCAAAAAGGAATTTTAGTGAAATGTCTCCTTTTCAAGTGTTTCTTATTCTGATGCTCGCCAATATTCTGGCAAAACCTATTAAGACTGATCATTTTATCGAAATCATTATTCCTACATTAGTCATTGTTTTCTTCTTTTTCCTTTACTCATATATATTAACAACAAATCGGCTGAGTAAAGGGATAAAAGCAAAACCGATTGTCCTTGTTCGCCATGGAAATATTGATGAAAAGGGACTAAACCAAGCGAAGATGACTATATCCGAAATGTTAGCAGAACTTAGGGTCAAAGGGTATAGTCATGTTCAAGATGTAGAATTTGCCATCTTAGAAGAAACAGGAAAATTAAGTGTCATTCCAAAAGCTAGCAAAAGACCATTAACTCCTAGTGATATTTCCTATGTTCCTGGTTATGAAGGACTTCCTGTTCCCTTAATCATGGATGGAGTGATTCTCTATGATAATCTTGCCAAAATCAAAATGACACCAAAAGATCTACTCGATCGACTAAGTATGCAAGGATATAACCAAGAAATGATAAAAACCATTTCCTTAGCCGTATTAGATGAAAGAAACAATCTCATCATTGATCAGAATGACGATACCAATCAAGGGAACATTCCGCAATTAAAACAAACGATTTGGTCTAAAATCTATGAAGATATGCATGCACAGCGTAAATCGCCTGAAGAAAAAGATTTAGGAATTGTCGATGATTATATTAAACCAAAACCATAGGGGTGAATTCTTATGGATGAAACATTAGTAACAGTTGTACGCTCAGTTATTGCTTTTACGACCTTACTGATTTTCACAAGGTTATTAGGAAAACAACAAGTTGGGCAGCTAACAGCGTTTGAATATATCGCGGGAATTACCATTGGTTCGGCGGCTTCATCCTTAAGTATTGATTTGTCCATAAAACCTTTTCCTCAATGGATGGCATTAGCGACATGGGTACTACTTGTTTATGGCTTACAAAAGTTATCGTTGAAGCAGCGTTGGATGGCAAAAGTATTAGATGACCAACCTACAATCGTGATCCAACATGGGAAGATTCTTGAACAAAACATGGAAAAATTGCGATATCGATATGATGAACTCATGTCTCAACTTCGAGATAAAAATATTTTTGACATTACCCAAGTGGAATTCGCTTTATTAGAACCAAACGGGAATCTATCGGTACTGAAAAAAGCAGAATATGAACCTGTTACACCATCTGATCTGAAAATCGTTCCCAAACAAAATGGATTAATGATTGAAGTCATTTTGGACGGAAAAATTATCGAACAAAATTTAAGAACTGCAGAAAAAGACGAAGAATGGCTTTTTAACCAACTTAAGGCACAAGGGATCAAAGATTTAAAAGAGGTAAACTTTGCTGCGATTTTGCCAAATGGCCAATTATATGTTGACCGTTTTCAAGACAAAATCGAAAAGATCGATATTGGCGATTTCAAGGGACCATATTAAAAAGGGGGATCTGACTTGAAAAAAATATGGATTATCATTACTTCAACTGCGATCATTCTCGTCTTTGTTGCCATTATGGTCAGTGGCTCTTTTTTAAAAAGGCCAATCACAAGTAATGATAATGTCATTGCCCAGATTAAGGCCTTAGAAGCTTCTGCAGAAAAAAAAGATTGGAAACTGGCAAATGAGCATTTAGAAAAAAGCATTAAAGCGTGGGAAAAAGTTAAAAACCGTATCCAATTTAGTGTGGAACGGGATTTTATTACAGAAGTCGATAACAAATTGGCGACATTAAAAGGGGCAATTAAGACTAAAGATGATAAAAAGATTACTTCAACGACAGAAGAATTAAGATTCGTATGGGAAGAGCTTGGTAAATGAAAAAAAGCACCAGGTTGATGTTGCTTGGTGCTTTTCTATTGTTTTTGTTAACTAATCACACTTTTACGTTTGATTCACGTAAATAAGATGGATACAATGATAATAGTGAAAATAGGAAAGAAAAAGGAGTGATCAATGGATGGCAAAAACAGCCGAGATCTTTACATTGGGCCAAAAAGCGCCTGATTTCACCCTTCCTGCAAGTAATGGTAAAGAAGTCAGCTTGCATGATTTTCGAGGAAAATATGTGGTTTTATATTTTTATCCAAAAGATAATACCCCAGGATGTACAACAGAAGCTTGTTCGTTTCGCGATTATCATGAAGAATTTAAAGGTTTAAATGCAGTGATTCTTGGTGTTAGCCCTGATCCAATGAAATCACATGAAAAATTTATTGAAAAATATCAACTTCCTTTCTTATTATTATCGGATGAAGATCACAAAGTGGCTGAAGCTTATGGTGTTTGGAAATTGAAAAAAATGTATGGCAAGGAATATATGGGGATTGAGAGATCAACATTTATCATTGACCCAGAGGGGAATATCATTCAAATCTATCGTAAGGTAAAAGTAAAAGGGCATGTGGAAGCTGCTCTTGAGTTTATTAAAAATCACATCCAAGAATCATCAAATCAATAACCCTATATTTAGAGCAATAGCCCTCTTATCCCTAATAAGATTGGCTTGTATGTTCTATAAGCCGTAAGGTTAGGAGCAGCATTAGAACATATAAGCCATTTTATGTTTTCATAGTAAAAAGGAATTATCATAATATTTAGAGAAATAAATATTGAATGAGTAATAGGTTATAAGTGAGGGTGAATTCTTTATGAAGATTGTTTCATCGGCAAAAATCAGTGAGAAACATCAAATTTCATTAAAAGAACAATTTCCCAAGGGTGACTTTTATTTTTTTGCAAATATAGAGGAAGCAAAGGCTGAGTTAACCGATACAGAAATTTTGATTACTTATGGTGAAGATCTAAATGATGAAATCCTTCAAACCATGAACGCTTTAAAATGGATTCATGTCGTAAGTGCCGGAGTGAATAAGCTGCCTTTTGAGTTGTTACATAGTAGGAAAGTAATTGTTACGAATTCAAAAGGGATTCATCGGATTCCCATGTCAGAATATACGATGGCGGTTATCTTACAATTAGCGAGAAAAACCAATCAGTTCTTTGAAAAACAACAAGAGGGTACGTGGGATCGCACGATTCGGGTGGCTGAAATTTTTGGAAGCACCCTTGGGATTATTGGTTTAGGCGCGATTGGTCAAGCGATTGCAGAAAAAGGGAAAAGTTTTGGAATGAGGATAATTGGAACTAATACGGATGGCCGTCCTGTACCTTTCGTCGACCAAGTCTATCCTTCATCACAATTAAAAAAGGTATTAGCTGAAAGTGATTACGTCGTTGTCATTGTTCCATTAACGGATAAAACATATCATCTCATTGGAAAAGAAGAATTAATAGCAATGAAAAAGTCTGCCTATTTGATTAATATTGCAAGAGGAGATGTGATCGATGAACAAGCATTATTAGAAGCATTAAAAGAACGGGAAATTGGCGGAGCGGTCTTAGATGTTTTTTCTCAAGAACCATTGCCTTCCGATCATCCATTTTGGCAATTTGATAACGTGATTATTACGCCACATGTATCGGGAAGATCGCCAAAATATATGGAACGGGCATTGGAGATTTTTAAAACCAATTTATACATGTACCAGAACAAAGAATTTTCTCAGATGAAAAATTTAGTTGATCTAAAGAAAGGTTATTAACATAAAGCGAGGTTTTGAAGGTGAAAATCTATACCAAAACTGGTGACCAAGGATATACATCATTAATTGGTGGAGAAAGGGTAGAAAAAAAACATCCTCGTGTTGAAGCTTATGGTACAGTGGATGAGGCCAATTCTGTGCTTGGTTTTGCAATAACTAAGATGGTTGACCAACCCTTAGAAAAAGTCATTTCTATGCTCAATCAGGTACAGCATGATCTTTTTCATGTTGGGGCGGAATTATCAACTCCCAAAGGTCGAAACGTTCCTTGGCCAATTACAGAAGAACATGTAAAACGGCTTGAACAGTTTATCGATGATTTAGAAACAGATCTTCCACCACTTAAGCAATTTATTTTACCTGGTGGCTCTGAAGCAGGGGCAATCCTTCATTTAGCAAGAACCATCATCCGTCGTGCAGAAAGGCAAACGATTCAAATTAAGGATCATTTGTCATCAATGATAGTGATTGCATATCTTAATCGCTGTTCTGATTTTTTGTTTATTGCAGCAAGATGGGTAAATCACAAGTTAGGGTATGAAGAAACTCCGTTTTATTCTCCTGCAAAGCATTAAATTCTTTCCCTTATTTTCCTTTCACTTTTGCGTATGTCCTTTTTTATCAAGGTCATACTAAGATTTGTGAAAGGAGGGAATAAAAAATGGCAAAGAATAACAAATCACAACAAAATGCAGCACAACAAGCTGCTGGGCAAAATGCTTTACAACAAAATGTAACTCAAAATGTTAACCAAGAAGCTCAAGCTCAAGCTTTTACTCAAAACACAGGTAACCAAGAAGAACAAGTAGGCAAAAATCGCCAACCATAACGTATCTTAACTATACTATAATGATTAAGAGGATACTATGTTCAATATAAGAACATATATCCTCTTTTTTTATACATGAATCAATTTCAAATCGATATTTATTGTTATAATAATATCATAATTAAAAAGTTAAAGTTGTCAAAATTTAGCCTTTTTTAGATGACAAAAGTTCTAATAAAACATGATATACTACAATGTAGAATAGGTGAAAAAAATGGATGACAAAAAAATCAAATTAACAAACCGAGTACCGACGAAACAAATATTAGATCTATTAGCTAAGATGTATCCTGAAGCAAAATGCGAATTATTGTATCGAAACCCTTTTGAATTATTGATTGCCACCATGTTATCGGCGCAAGCTACTGACAAAAAAGTAAATCAAATTACCCCATTTTTATTCCAAAAGTATAAAACGCCGAAAGATTTCTTATCCCTATCTCAACAAGAGTTAGAACAAGAAATTAAGCAGATAGGATTATATAAAACAAAAAGTAAAAATATTCTTGAAACATGCCGAATTCTTCAGGAAAAATATAATGGTGAGGTTCCGAAAAGCCGTGAAGAATTAGAAAGTCTTCCCGGGGTTGGAAGAAAGACGGCAAATGTCGTATTAAGTAACGCTTTTGGAATTCCGGCGATTGCTGTAGATACCCATGTTTTTCGTGTTTCCAATCGAATTGGACTTGCTAAAAGCGATAACGTATTAGAAACAGAATTACAATTAATGAAAAGAATTCCCAAACAGTTATGGTCTAATGCTCACCACTGGTTAATTTGGCATGGAAGAAGGGTATGTATAGCTAGAAATCCAAAATGTGAGATTTGTCCATTACAACCTTACTGTCAATATGCGAAAGAAAATAAATAGACTTAAAAAATTATAATATGAATGGGAGGAAAACTATGAACAAAGAAAAGTTAAATGAAGCAATAAATATATTAAAGAATAATGGGATACGAATCACTCCACAGCGACATGCCATTTTAACGTATCTATATCAGACAAATTCACATCCAACAGCTGATGAAATTTATAAATCATTAGAAGAGAAATTTCCAAACATGAGTGTGGCTACAGTGTATAATAATCTTCGTGTGTTTAAAGAAGCAAATTTAATCCAAGAACTTTCGTTTGGGGATAATTCGAGTCGTTTTGAAATAAATATATCAAAACATTATCATATTATTTGCAAAAAATGTGGACGTATTGAAGATTTTTCTTATCCTTGTATCATGGATATAGAAAAAATAGCTGAAGAAAAGACAAGATACAAAATTGACTCTCATTGCGTTGAAGTCTATGGTTTTTGTCAAGATTGTCAAGATACTATCGAAACGAATAGTAAAAAATAAAATTTAACTGAAGTAAAAAAAAACCTCTCTTACCGTTATAAGAGAGGGAATATATTATAATCAAATATTCAGGAAGAGTAAAAGAAATGCACGATTATTATTATACACAATATTAAAAACATATCAATAGTGAAAAAATTTGAAAATGAACTAACAAAATTTTCCTGTTGACATATACAAAATATTTATGTTAATATAATCTTTGCCGTTTCGTTGCGAGATCATCGGATGAAACGGCAAGATAAAAATAAGGAATAAAAA
>NZ_JBLWIF010000006.1:0-154677 GCF_048381575.1 Tepidibacillus sp. LV47 | reverse complement strand
CTAAACCCTTTATTTATCAAGGTTAACCAATACTACCTTCCATCTCGAACTTGATGAGGCGGTTCATTTCAACCGCATATTCCATTGGGAGTTCTTTTGTGAATGGCTCAATGAATCCCATGATGATCATCTGTGTGGCATCTTCCTCAGAAATACCACGACTCATCAAATAAAAGAGTTGATCTTCACTTACTTTGCTAACCGTTGCTTCATGCTCTAATGTAATATTGTTGTTCATCACTTCGTTATATGGAATAGTGTCAGAAGTGGACAACTCATCAAGAATCAATGTATCACACTTCACACTCGCTTTTGACCCTTGAGAATTCTTACCAAAACTTGTCAAACCGCGATAAGTTGCTTTGCCACCGTGTTTACTGATCGATTTCGATACAATGGTTGAAGTACAGTCTGGTGCAAGGTGTATAACCTTTGCTCCAGCATCTTGATGTTGCCCCTTTCCTGCCATGGCAATGGATAAAATCATCGCTTTTGCTCGAGGACCTTTCATAATCACAGCAGGATATTTCATCGTTAACTTACTTCCAATATTTCCATCCACCCATTCCACCGTTGCATCCTCTTCAGCCACTGCTCGTTTGGTTACAAGGTTGTAGATATTTGGTGCCCAGTTTTGAATAGTGGTATAACGGACATATGCCCCTTTTTTGGCAATGATCTCAACTACTGCACTATGAAGAGATTCGGTACTGTATACCGGTGCGGTACAACCTTCAACATAATGTACGGAAGCCCCTTCATCAGCAATAATTAATGTTCGTTCAAATTGCCCCATTTTTTCGGAATTAATACGGAAATATGCTTGGAGAGGGATATCTAGTTTTACCCCCTTTGGAACATAGATAAAACTTCCACCTGACCAAACAGCACTGTTTAAAGCAGCGAATTTATTATCTGTTGGTGGGACAACTGTACCAAAGTATTCTTTAAACAGTTCTGGATATTGTTTCAGTGCAGAGTCGGTGTCCATGAAAATAACACCTTTTTCCTCTAATTCTTTTTGCATATTGTGATAAACGACCTCAGATTCATATTGAGCCGATACTCCTGCCAACCATTTTTGTTCTGCTTCTGGAATTCCTAATTTATCAAAGGTATTTTTGATTTCTTCTGGTACATCGTCCCAAGATCTCTCTGTTCTCTCAGAGGGTTTGACATAGTACGTAATATCGTCAAAATTAAGCTCGCTTAAATCGCCACCCCACATCGGCATTGGGAAGGCAAAAAATTTCTCAAGGGCTTTTAAACGAAACTCTAACATCCAATCAGGCTCACCCTTGATTCTCGAGATCTCTTCCACTACTTTTTTGTTTAAACCCTTTTTTGTCTTATATATAGAAACATCTTTATCTCGAAACCCATATTGGTATTCTTCACTGATTTCTGGAGCTTTTTTTGACATTAGATCAGCCTCCTTTTTACTCGTGATGATGGTCTTCACCACAATGATCACAATGATGTTCTTTAATTCCTTTTTCCATTGCTTTCCATGCTAATGTTGCACACTTAATCCTTGCAGGAAATTTACATACTCCTTGCAATGCTTCGATGTCTTCAAAGTCACTTGTATCTACATCCTCACCAAGCATCATTTTCGAGAAACGATCCGCCAAATCAAGAGCCTCTTCTACTTTTAACCCTTTGATTGCTTCTGTCATCATCGATGCAGAAGACATACTAATAGAACATCCTTGGCCACGGAATTTAGCATCTTTAATTTTTCCATCTTCCACTTTCATTTGAAGGGTAATCTGATCACCACAGGTTGGGTTTTTCAGTTGAATGGTTGCATCTGCATCTTTCAACTCTCCCATATTCCTTGGTGCTTGATAATGATCCATAATGACTCTACGATATAAATCATCTAGTGTAGACATGACTAAAATACTCCTTTGTCTTTTGTAATCCTTCAACAAAGCGATCAATTTCTTCTTTGGTATTATACAGATAAAAGCTCGCTCTTACGGTCGCTGATACATTCAGCCATTTCATGAGTGGTTGGGCACAATGATGACCCGCTCGAACCGCAATTCCCTCTGTATCCAGTACAGTCGCCACATCATGGGGATGAACGCCTTCTAAATTAAAGGCGATTAATCCGCCGCGATTCGTTTTCGGACCATACATCGTAAATCCATTAATGGTTTGGACTCGTTCCATCGCATATTCGATCAATTCATGTTCATGTTTTTCGATCTCATCAAGACCAATCGATTGAATAAAGTCAATCGCGGCTCCCAATCCAATCGCTCCAGCAATAATCGGGGTCCCCCCCTCAAACTTCCAAGGGAGTTCTTTCCACGTTGAATCGTAGAGTTCAACAAACTCGATCATTTCCCCACCAAACTCGACAGGCTCCATTTTTTCCAATAATTCTTTTTTGCCATAAAGTACACCAATCCCCGTTGGTCCACCCATCTTATGACCCGAAAAAGCAAGAAAATCACAATCTAGATCTTGAACATCCACTTTCATATGTGGAACACTCTGGGCACCATCCACTAACACTCTCGCACCAACTGCATGAGCAATTTTAACCACTTCTTTAATCGGGTTGATTGTCCCAAGCACATTAGACACATGAGTCATCGCGACCAATTTCGTATTTGCTGTAATCGTCGCTTTAATATCTTCAATATTTATCGTTCCATCAGGTTGAAGGGGGATGTATTTTAATGTTGCACCTGTTGCTTTCGCTACTTGTTGCCAAGGGATCAAGTTACTATGGTGTTCCATAATCGTAATAACGATTTCGTCTCCTTCTTTTAGAAAGCCTTTTCCGAAACTTTGAGCAACTAAGTTAATGGAGGTTGTTGTTCCCCTTGTAAAGATAATTTCTTCGATACTCTTCGCATGAATAAATTTTCGAACCTTTTCCCTTGCCTCTTCATAGGCATCCGTTGCACAGGTTCCTAACGTATGAACTCCACGATGGACATTGGAATTCATTTTTCGATAATAGTTATCAAGAGTTTCAATTACTTTTAGTGGTTTTTGGGCCGTTGCCGCACTATCCAAATAAACAAGAGGATGTCCGTTAATCTTTTGATCTAGAATGGGAAACTCTTTTCGGATCGATTTATCAATCATTTTCCTAACTTCCTTTCAATGACGTTTTCTAATTTTTCTTGCATTCCCTCAATTGGAATTAAGGAAACAACAGGTGCTAAGAAACCATGGATAATTAATCTTTCAGCTTCTTCTTTTGGAATACCACGTGACATTAAGTAGTAAATCTCTTCTTTGCTAACTGGCCCAGCACTAGCAGCATGGCTTGCCATTACATCGTTTTCATCAATTAGTAAGATTGGGTTTGCATCCCCACGTGCTCTTTCACTTAACATCAGAATTTTTTCCGCTTGTTCAGCATTTGACTTCACTGCGCCCTTTTTCATATGGGTAATTCCATTAAAGATACCTGTTGATTGATCTAACATAACCCCGCGAGAAAGGATTTGACTATTGGTGTGTTTCCCTTCATGTATGACTTTTGATGTAAAATTGGTTTTTTGGTCACCTGTTCCAATAAAGATTAATTTAGAGTCCGCTTCCGCACCTGAGTCTTTTAGAATGCTAATATTATTCGATACTGTGTTCCCTTCATTCATCTCGCCAATGACCCATTCAATGCGGCCATTTCGCTGTACATCAGCATGGCGATGTGTGTAGTCATAGACGCCATTTGCAAAGTTATGAATCGTTGCGAATCTTACCTTTGCTCCTTCACCAACGTATACTTCAACCACCCCATTGTGTACTGTACTTTGTGCATTGTTTTTTGAGAAATAATGATCAACATAGGTCACACTACTATAAGCTTCTGCGACGATAATAACGTGTGGTAATAGACCAGATTTTTCTGCAAGAAAAATAGCTTGAACAGGAAACTCTACTTCAGCATGTTTGGGAATATAAAGAAATACACCACCACTCCATAAAGCGGTATGAAGAGCAAGAAGTTTATTCTCATCAAAGGAAACGCTATTCATAAAATATTTTTTGACAAGGTCTGGATATTCCCTTAATGCAGTATCAAGATCCGTATAAATAACACCTTGATCTGCTAATTTTTTCGATAATTGTTGATATACAAAGTTCGAATTTTTTTGAACTAAGACGCTACGATCTTCTGTATTCACTTCTAAAATATTTTGGATTTCTTCGGGGAGATCGCGAATATCTACAGGAGTTTCATCAGTAAAAGGTTGAAACTGATCGATATTCCACTTCTCTAATTTGGTTTTTTCTAAACGCGGGATCGGTAATTTCTGATAAACTTCTAAAGCTTTTAAGCGAAATTCGAGCATCCATTCTGGTTCTTGTTTGTTCTTGGATAGCTGGGTAATAAGCTCCTTATCGAAACTCACATTCATCTCTATTGTCATTTTGAATCCCCCTATCCGATTAAGCCTCTAGACCAACTGTTTCGTCTACGATCCCCAGCTCTTCTTTAATCCAATCATAGCCTTCCGCTTCTAATCGTTCAGCAAGTTCGGGTCCGCCAGAACGAACGATTTTTCCTTGCATCATCACATGAACAAAATCTGGTTTAATATAGTTCAGTAGACGCTGGTAGTGAGTAATCACAAGAACACCTAATTCAGGGCTTCTCATTTCATTTACACCATTCGCTACAATTTTTAACGCGTCAATATCTAAGCCAGAGTCAATTTCATCAAGGATTGCAATTTTTGGTTTTAACATCATCATTTGCAAAATTTCGTTACGTTTCTTTTCGCCGCCAGAAAATCCCTCATTCACATATCGTTGAGCAAAAGACTCATCCATCTCAAGAAATTTCATTTTTTGTTCCAATTCACGAATAAATTTAATTAAAGAGATTTCATTCCCTTCTCCACGTCTTGCATTGATGGCACTACGCAAAAAATCGGTATTGGTTACACCGCTAATTTCACTTGGATATTGCATAGCTAAAAATAAACCTTTTCTAGCCCTTTCATCTGTTTTCATCGCAAGTATATCTTCTCCATTTAATGTTACAGACCCACGATCTACAGTATATTTTGGATGGCCCATTAAAGCAGAAGCCAAAGTACTTTTCCCTGTACCGTTAGGTCCCATGATCGCGTGCACTTCACCGCCTTTAATTTCAAGGGATAACCCTTTTAAAATTTGTTTCCCCTCAACAGAAACATAAAGATTATCAATTACTAATTTTGGTTGAGTCATTTAACATTCCTCCATTAATTCTGTTTATGTAATTTTTATGATCTGGAGTTAATTATTTTTATTCTTTCATAACTTTATAAGAATCATCCATTGGTCTCTTTTACATTGTATAATCCTGACTAAATTAGTCAAGATTAGATTCAGAAAAAAAATTCAATCATCTTTCCTCTTGATCTTATTTTATTCTATATCAAACTCGAAATCAATATAAAAACTATTTTTATAGTATAAAATATATTATCTAGATTTTTAAATAAATTGGACACGTTTTCATCTTACTCCTAATCTCTTATTTATGCAAGAATTTCATCATAAATTTGCTTAACTTATAAAGAAAGAGGTAAGATTAAAATTGTTTAGTTCTTAAATTGAAAGGAGCAAAGCTCTGATGGCTTGGATCTATTTGTTTATTGCAGGATTATTAGAAACCTTCTGGGCAATCGGTTTGAAATATTCGCAAGGATTTACGAAATTGTGGCCGAGTGTTGGAACAGTAGTGGCGATGATCGGCAGTATTGTTCTTTTGACGAAAGCATTAAAGGTTTTACCCATAGGGACTGCATATGCGGTTTGGACAGGGATTGGTGCGGTTGGAACAGTGATTTTGGGAATAATTTTATTCCATGAACCAAAAGATGTTACCAGAATTCTATTTATTGCGTTGATTATTATCGGGATTGTTGGCTTGCAATATACTTCAAGTAATATGTAATGAAAAAAATAGGTTTGTATATGCCAACTCGCTCTGTGCTTATGGCATATACAAACCTAATAAGCTTGTATGTTCTATAAGCTGATTCATTTAAATATCATGCCACATGTATGGCGTACCTTTTTCTTTGGAGACAATAGCAATACCTACTGCTGCACCTTGACCAAGAGCTACAGAGACTTGGCTTGGAATCTCGGTGATAAGGCCCGCTAAATAGAGATTCTCAACCGATGTTTCTCCCGTAAATGGAATATTGGGAATGGATTTTGCTTTATTGTTAGGAACATAAGGATTAACCACAGCCTCATAGCCAAATGGTGCTAATAAATCTTTATTCACATTGGTTGCAATGACTAAGTATTTGGCTAGATAAGAGTTGTTATCTGTCTTGACTTCAAATATCCCCTCCTCATTTTTCATGACTTCTATTACTTTTTCTTCTTTTACATTCCCGTTAAACTTTTCTACCTGTTCTCTTGCTCGTTTGATCCACTCTTCTCCCGAAATCCCTTCAGGAAATCCAGGAATATTTTTTACGGAACTTACTCTGGTAATCTGAGATTTTCCATCATTGAGTACTAATGTATTTAACCCCGCATTGGCTGTAAAAATAGCCGCAGATAAACCGGCTACTCCACCACCGACAATAATGACATCAACCATTCTTTTTCACCTCATTCTTCATTATTTTAAAACTTCATGAATAGTATTCACTTTTTTTGCAAATTCTTCATCAGTTAAAACAGGGATGATATCTGTTTGCGGAATTTTCTCTTCAATGGATATCCAAGATTTGCATCCATTGTATTCATCTTTCAAAGAAATACGTACAGGTTGTTCTAGGCGATATACCCTTACTAAAAGCACATGAAGGGAATTTTGTTTTTTCCAATGAAGTCTCATTTCGGCAAAGTTTTGGGTCCAAATATGATAAGGGTAAAGTTTTTCCAACTGATGCTCATCAGAAAGTTGGAGATCTTCCACTACTTTCGCCAGATACCTGATCTCTACTTGCTTCCTTTTTTCATCATATCGTTGCAATGTTTCATCAATCATAGATTGAAACTCTGTCTTTAGTAATTCCTTTTTCTGATGCAAGTATGTAGGGAAAAGATAGAAGATTTCTTCTTTTAATTGAAATTCTTTCGTTTCCTCATGGATTCCGCCTTTTCTCATTAAGAGGATTTGCTTCCCTTTTGCTAATGCTTCAATATTCACCGCCCATTCTTTCAAGGCAACGGGTACCGCGACTTGCTGGATCATTCATTCACCCCTTTCTACCCACAATGTTATATTACCATATTTTATAAATATTTTTGTATAGAAAAAGTGCAAGTTGAGCCCAAAAATGATCAATACCCCTCACAAAAAATAGCTTGTATGTTCTAACGCTACTCCTAACCTTGCGGCTTTCCTCAAATAAACGGTAAATGGGAAAACTCACTCAAAAAATCAGCTTATAGAAACATACAAGCAAGTGATACGAAGATATTATTCTTTTGTTTTTTCTTCCGAATGTTGTTTTTCAATCTGTTTCGTTTCATTACTGATTGTATATAACCTCTCTACCATTGTCGGGTGAGTGTATAAGAAGACTTTTACTAACTCTGGTGGATTAGGTTCAGTTAAACTATCAATGGTTAATTTTTGAAAAGAACGAATCGCTGCATCTGGATTTTGAGTCAACTGAATCGCATATTCATCAGCTGCTTGTTCAGAATAACGAGAAAATGTATTCTCGATAGGAGAGACAATAAAAGTAATTAAGGATAGAAGGAGCAAAAATACAGGAAGAGAATTCAAGTCGCTGACACTCTCAATCCCCCAAAACTGTCCAAACCGACCGATAACCAAATGGACGAGTCGATAAACAAAGTAAAAGAGAAAAAAAGAAGCAATAATTGATCCAAATAACATCCAGTAAATATGATGGTAGACATAATGCCCCATTTCATGTGCCATGATAAACAGAATCTCATCCTTATTTAATTTCTTTAATGTCGTATCCCAGAGAACAATTCTCGCATTGGATCCTATCCCCGTTACATAAGCATTCATTGCTGTCGTTTTTTTAGACATGTTCACTTGATAAACTTGATCTGCTGGAATATCTGCCCGCTTAGCTAATGCAAGAATGTCTCTTTTTAGTTCTTGGTTTTGTAAAGATTGGAAATCGTTAAAAATAGGATCAATGATCACTGGCTGAATAAAATACAACATGATCGTTAGGGGGATCGATATCAGCCAAAACCATAGCCACCATTTTTTTGGGGATTTGCGAATGATGGTATATAATAGCCACACCATGGGAATCGTCAAAACAAGATCAACGAAAAAACTTTTCCCTTGATCCCAAAACCACGAAGCGAAAGTTTGAACGCTGATTCCATAATCACGACTTACTTTATATGAATAATACTTCAGCGGATACTGTAATAAAAACACAACAAGACTTAACAAAAAGACGTAAACAATCGCCTGTAAAAAAAGCGAACGTTTATGTATTTTTTTCGAAAAAACATAAAAAGCTGTTGAAAGGCCAAACCCTAAAATGAGTAGATAAATACCCCATTCCCAAGGTACACCCATAAAAAAGAGGAAATCTTTGATTCGTGAGTAGATGGTTGCGGTTTGTAACTGTTGACTTGTCATAAATGTAGATGGATCAGCAGGAGAACCTACATAAGCACTTGGTAGTGCTTGTTTGGTTTGAAACAGGTAATACGACATAATAAAGCCGTAGATCACAAATAGTATCGTAATCATTCCATAGAACTTTTTCAAAAATACTCCCTCCCTTAGCTTGTATATCTTATCTATATGCAAATAACCCTCTATTTAAATCATAAAAATCGGTTTGGATATGGCTTGTATGTTCTAACGCTGCTCCTAACCTTTCGGCATTCCGTAAATTAGGTCGATGGAAAAGCCTGTTCGCTAAAGTCGCACTTATAAAATATACAAGTCAAGCTTATTAGAGTTAAGTGAGCTATCTTATACTTTCTTAATACAAAAAAAAAAACGGGGCTGGCTTAAGGATCAACCCCGTTTTACTGAAGATTTTTAGAAAGCTGGAACGACAGCACCATTATATTTCTCTTCAATAAATTTTCTTACTTCTTCAGAATTTAATGCCTTTACTAATTTCTGAATCGCTTCTTTATTTTCATCCCCTTTGCGAACAACCAACACGTTGGCATAAGGAGAATCTTTATCTTCAATGAATAAGGAATCTTTCACTGGATTTAATTTTGCTTGTAGAGCATAGTTGGTATTGATGACAGAAAGGGTTACATCTTCTAAAGATCTTGGAAGCATCGCTGCATCTAAAGGTACAATTTCTAAATTCTTTGGATTGTCGACAATATCAGATTTTGTTCCTTTAATCCCAACGCCATCTTTAAGCTTAATTAATCCTGCTTTTTCAAGAAGCACTAGAGCTCTTCCCATATTAGAAGGATCATTCGGAATAGAGACCTTCGCTCCATTTTGTACTTCATTTAAATTTTTCACTTTTTTCGAGTAAATACCCATTGGTTCAACATGGACTTTTGCGATATCTACTAAATTGGTGATGTTACGTTCTTTTGTGAACGTTTCTAAGTAAGGAACATGTTGGAAATAGTTCGCATCCAGTTTTCCTTCAGATAATTGGATGTTCGGTTGAACATAATCTTGGAATACTTTGATATCTAATTTCACGCCTTCTTTTTCTAATGTTGGTTTAATTTTTTCAAGAATTTCGGCATGGGGTACAGCAGTAGCCCCAACAACTAAGGTAATTGCTTCGTTTTTTCCTTGATCAGCATTTGCTCCTTGATTCTCTTGCTTGGCATTGCCACAAGCCACCAAGCTTACACTTAAAATCGCAATGAGAAGAACAATTAATAATTTTTTCATTTTATAATTCCTCCTTAACGTTTATTTTTTATCTATTCTCCTAGAGATCGTATCTCCAAGAGTTTGAACCAATTGGACAAGAAGTAGAATGATAGCGGTCGTAACTAACATCACGGGTGTATTATATAGCTGATAACCATAGATAATCGCCATATTCCCTAAACCGCCTCCACCAAGAACACCAGCCATTGCCGAATAACCGATTAAAGCAACTAAGGTAACGGTGATTCCTGAAATGATCGAAGGCATAGCTTCAGGAAGATAAACTTTAAAAATGATTTGGCGAATATTCGCTCCCATCGATAGGGCCGCCTCAATCACTCCCTTGTTCACTTCCCTTAACGAAGTTTCCACAAGGCGGGCAAAGAAAGGTGCAGCTCCCACGATTAGCGGTACCGTTGCAGCAGTGGAACCGATTGGCGTTCCTACAATTGTGCGAGTAAAAGGAATTAATAAAACCATTAAGATGATAAAAGGAATAGAACGAAAGACATTGACAATCACAGATAATATGAGATTAACGACACGGTTTTCCAATAGTTGTCCTTTGTCCGTAAGAACTAAAAAGATTCCTAAAGGAATTCCAAGGATTACGGTAAACAAACCTGATAAACCCACCATATATATTGTCTCTAATGTTGCTTGCAATACCTCTGTCCACTCATTGGGTTCCAGCCACATTTTCGATCACCTCCACTTCTACACCACAGTTTTTAAGAAATTCAATGGATGCGTTTAATTGATCTTCTGTGGTTTTCAATTGGATATATAACGAACCATAAGACGAACCTTGAACATATTGAATATTTCCTTCTAAGATATTGGGTTCAACATCGAGTGTTTTTACCCAACGGCTAATAATAGGTTGATTGGCATTTTCGCCAACAAACGTACATTTTAAAATATAACTTCCTTTTTCATGGGGTATGTGACGAATCGTTTCTTCGGTATCTTGATGTTCGGTAACTTGTTTAACAAATTCTTTGGTAATTTTTTGTTTTGGATGAGTAAATACTTCTAATACAGGTCCTTCTTCAACAATCTCTCCTTGATCAAGAACAGCTACTTTATGGCAAATCTTTTGGATGACATGCATTTCATGGGTAATTAAGATAATAGTAATTCCTAATTTCCGATTAATCTCTTGAAGCAGGTCAAGAATCGAGTCTGTCGTCTTCGGATCAAGGGCAGAGGTGGCCTCGTCACTTAATAACACCTTCGGCCGGTTAGCTAAGGCCCTTGCGATTCCCACTCTTTGTTTTTGTCCTCCACTTAATTCTGATGGATAAGCATTCGCTCTTTCTGTTAAACCCACGAGATCAATCAATTCCTTCACTCGTTGATCGATTTCCTCTTTAGGCACACCAGCAATTTCTAAAGGAAAGGCAATATTCTCCCAGACGGTTCGTGACCATAATAAATTAAAGTGTTGGAAGATCATTCCGATTTCCTGTCTAGCTTTACGCAGTTCCTTCTGGCTTAATTGGTTCATTTGACGGCCATCAACCCAAATTTCGCCTTCCGTTGGTTTTTCCAACATATTGATTAAACGGATCAAGGTGCTCTTTCCTGCACCAGAGTACCCGATGATTCCATAGATTTCACCTTTTTGGATTTCTAAATTAATTTCTTTTAATGCGATGACTTCTTTATGATTACTGTTGTATACTTTTTTCACTTTATGAAGTCGAATCATTTTACTCACCACTTTCTATCGTTACAACATCTATTGTTGTTTCCTTACATCCGTAAAATAGAAAATCCTTTCTGAAAAACTCAGAAAGGATTGACAACATACGTAAGTCCTTTCCTTATCTTTCAGAACATAAAGTCCTGCAGGAATTGGCACCTTCCCATAATGTTATGGTAGGTTGCCGGGTTTCATTGGGCCCGTCCCTCCACCTCTCTGGATAAGGATATAACATTTATTCACTTTATCACATCAATGTTTCATAATGATCGAAATAAATAGTAACATCTCATAAAGAAACTGTCAACAAGAATTTTTATACATATTAGATAATATATTTTACAAAACAAGTGACAAAATCACTGGCGTTTTAATATGACATTTTCACTGTCGCTTGACACATCCGGCGGCTGGGTTGGCTTCGAATTTGACAGAATGTTATGTATAAAAGCACTTGCTTTTCTCAACAACACTTTTGAGAGAAGACAAGTGCTTGCAGCGATTCTAGAGGGTTGTTTTGTTTTCCGGCTCATACGGGTACACAGTACCATTGATCTCAAAGGAATAAGTGACCGTCGCTACCTTATTTATCATGTTGGCCGCTGAGCAGTAGACCTGTTCAGCCATTTGTATCGCCTTATTAACCTTTTTAGGAGAAATGTTTTCCCCGGAAAGCCGGTATACCACATGGATATCACTAAATACTTTGGGATGTTCGTCTACTCTATTTCCATTAACTTCGATGTCAAAACGGTCGTACTTTACTCTCATTTTGTTAAGAATATGGCCAACCTCTATGCCTGTGCAGCCGCCAAGAGACATTAACATTAGCTCCATGGGTCTTACACCTTGGTTTTGTCCACCATAAATAGCTGCAGCATCCATCGGAATCCTGTGTCCGTTATCATCCGTGCCGACAAATTTCATATTTCCTTCCCAGGTAATGTTGACTTTTGACATGTATGATCTCTCCTTTTATTTTGCACTGTTTCTCTCTAAGTTTAAGCATCCAGGCTTAAGGCTTGTTCTATACTCTGTTCTTCTAGCTTTGTTGTTATGGCGATGGTCATCATAAACACCCCTGCGACAATCAGGAAGGATGCCAGCCCCAACAACCCTTTGGTATATAACCATTGAGATCCAAAAATGATGGAAATAACGGACAGGATACCAATAGTAGCTCCAGTCAGGGCCACATTTTTACGAAGTCCCGAAAGCTGGCCACCCACCTTAAACTTTCCGGCCTGATCTATAAGGGTCACGATAATCATGGTCAACATGTTGACAGACATCCCCAAAAATACAGGATGAACATTGTAATAGAATTTGACGGGGTCCCAATTACCCAGCGCATACCAGCTTAATCCGGAGATAAAACCCGTAGCCAGAGCAGCGGTCGCAGCTCGTCTGGTAGCAAGCGGCCAGAAGAGCGCCGCAACAACCGGGGCAAAGGTTGCGCCATTACGCAGGGTCCAGGCAAATACGTTCCACCAGGCAGCTTGTTCGCTGCGCAAAAAGCCCAGAATGATCATGACAACCGTCAGAACAACCAATGACCACTTGGTGTAGGTGACTTTTTGCTTATCGGTTAACGATGGGTTGATGGCTCCGGTTACATCACGTCCCAAACTGGTGGAACCAGAGAACTGGCAGGAAGCCCCCCAACCTAGAGCACAGGCCCAAATCCCCAGGAAGAACAATCCGACAAGGGGTGCTGGTAAAACCGTGGCCAGGTATTTGGGAACCATGACCATACCACGTGTGCCACCGGGTACCACAGCTGCCGCTGCCAACCCGAAAAGAACTCCAAAGAATACGAAAAAGATATTAGCGCCAAAAGCCATTAGCATGCCTTTTCGTCCTTCTTCGGGTGTGCGGCAGGACAACGCCATTTGGAAAGCAGCTTGGGCTAATAAGACGTTAATGATAAAGGTTGCAAACCAGGAGATGATCACCTGCAACCCTACATTCGTCGTATTAAACATGCTCGGGTTGGTGACTGCCAGATGCTTTAATCCCTCAATACCAGGATTGATGAAAAAGGCTACCGAACCAATAATGAACATGACAAAGAACATAATCGTGTTAGCGGTTTGGGTCATTACCACCGACCACATGCCGCCTGCTTGCAGGTAAATGAGCAGTAACAGGGCCACAAAAGCAACTGACGTGGTAATGGGGATATTGGTGAATACACTCACCGCTGAAGCGAAGGATAACGCAGTGGCTACAGACCACATGGGGAAAGTAAACGCCGTAATGGCGCCGGCAACCCCCATAGCCAGACGTCCAAAAGTATCGCCAATCAACCCGCTGACCGTTACCATCATGCGCTTGCGAAATGTTCCAATTAACAACAGGGCAATTATCAGAACATGTAGCATTTCGGCGATCCCATACCATCCGGCAGAAATTCCTTTAAGATAAGATAATTCCATAATTGAGATAAAGGACGATCCGGAAAACAAGCCTGTAATACAAACAAACACCATCCATGGCTTAAAATTGCGCCCACCTACCCAGTAGCTCTCACCACTGGTAACTTTTTTCCGCATAACGTTTCCCAACATAATTAAGATGACTGTGTAAGCAATGGCCAACCCGATAATCCACGCACCATATGTGTTCATCATTTTCCTCCTCATTTAATACTAGCTATTCCGATTTGTTTAATAGGAATATAGACAAATAAATAACGTATTCCGTAAGGAAAGTCAACAAAAAGTAAGCCTTCGTGTTGTACTTCTATGATATTGTCATATTGTAACGCTTCAGTGATCATGTCACAATGTGACAGAAGAGATTTACTTTGAATAATAATGAATTGAAGCGTTACATAGTCATTATGAACCTTATTAATAAAATGATTACTGCAAAGGAGGCTGCTGTTTTACTTTATCAAGGGGTAAGTTGGCCTTCGGCCTATCTCCCCCTTAATTAAAGCGGGCAAAAAGGAAATTTAAGAAGTTTAAGAGTTAATAAATTTTACAAAACAAGTGACAAAATCACTGGCGTTTTAATATGACATTTTCACTGACGCTTGACACAAGAATTTTTATACAAAAATTTCATCAGTAGTCCTCATAAAACTTTTCTCAAAAAAGAGATGGTACGTTCATTTTTTGGATTCGTAAAGATTTCTTCAGGTTTTCCTTGCTCGACAATAACTCCTTGGTCCATAAAAATAACCCGATCAGCCACTTCTCTGGCAAAACCCATTTCGTGCGTGACTACAACCATTGTCATCCCTTCAGTAGCTAATTCCTTCATCACACTTAGTACTTCTCCTACTAATTCCGGGTCAAGTGCAGAAGTTGGTTCATCAAACAACATAATTTTAGGATCCATCGCTAACGCCCTCGCTATCGCTACTCGTTGCATCTGCCCTCCAGATAAATTCCGGGGATAAACATCTGCTTTATCTTCTAATCCTACTTTTTTTAATAAAGTAAGCGCTTTTTCTCTTGCTTTATTTTCAGTATATTTTAATATTTTCATAGGGGCTAACATAATATTTTGTAAAACGGTTTTATGTGGAAACAGATTAAACTGTTGAAACACCATCCCTACCTCTGTTCGAAATTGATTAATATCTATTTTAGGGTCAGTCAGTTCATAACCATTAACAACAACTTTCCCACTTGTAATCTCTTCTAATCGATTAAGGCAACGTAAGAAAGTACTTTTCCCAGACCCTGACGGACCAATAATACATACCACTTCACCTTCTTGAACTTCTAGGTCGATTCCTTTTAACACTTCAAGTTTACCATAATATTTATGCAAATTCTCAACTTGTATTATCACTCAACCCCAATCCTTTCTTGTTGAAGATTCTTAAATCATTTGTAATCATTCTAACAAGAACTTTAGAAACATTCTAGTGTTAATTATTATTACTTTTAATGTTAATTTAATTGACATGCTAATCACTTGCGTTTATATTATTTGTATACTTACGATAAAAACCAAAAATGAAGGAGAGATAAAGGATGAAAAAGGGGATCATTTTTTTACTTGTTACCATGTTGTTAATGCTATCTGTTGTTGGATGTGGACTATCTTCTAATTCCACAAGTACAACAAACACGGAAGTCGCAAAAAATGAAAGTGCAAAAGTTTATGTTGGAACAGATACGGCATTTCCCCCATTTGAATATGTAGATACTGCAAGTGGCCAATATACAGGTTTTGATATTGAATTAATAAAGGAAATTGCAAAAATTGAAGGCTTAAACATTGAATTAAAACCAATGGAATTCAAAGCAATTATACCTGGTTTACAATCCAAAACATTAGATGTAGGAATTGCAGGTATGACTATTACCGATGAAAGAAAACAGGTGGTTGATTTTTCCGAACCTTACTTTCAAGCAGGTCTAGTTATTGGTGTTAAACCAGATAATAGTACAATCAAAACAAAAGATGATTTAGTAGGAAAAACAATCGCGGTTAAATTAGGAACATCCAGTGAAAAATTAGCTCGTTCAATAAAAGATGCAAAAGTAAAAACATTTGATAATAGTAATGATTTATATTTAGAAGTACAAAATGGTGGAGCAGATGCCGTTATTGAAGATCTTCCAGTTCTTAAACACTATGCGGTTAAAAACCCTGGGAAATTAAAAGTAATTGACCAACCAATGACCGGAGACTTTTATGGAATTGCCGTTGCTAAAGGAAAAGATGATTTATTAAAGAAAATTAACGATGGATTAAAAAAGGTAAAAGAAAATGGAAAATATGATGAATTATACAAAAAATACTTTGGTAATTAATTTATAGAATGAAGGCGTAGTGATTTTAGAGGATCGAGGAGATACGTATGTTTCAATTTCAAGCTATGATAGACGCCTTTTATGTTCTAACTGTCGGTTTATGGATGACCATTCAAATGACAGTCTATTCTTTAATTTTCGCAAATATAATTGGCTTAATTACGGCCTTTTTAAAGCTATCAAAATTTAAATGGTTAAATTTTCTTGCAAATACTTATATTAATATTATTCGGGGAACGCCATTACTCGTTCAGGTCTTCTTTATCTATTTTGCTATTCCAAACATTACAGGAACAAAAATAGAGGCATGGGCAGCTGGTCTAATCGCATTAAGTCTAAATGCTGGCGCCTATATATCTGAAATTTTCCGTTCAGGAATTCAGGCAGTTCCAAAAGGACAAATGGAAGCTGCACGTTCATTAGGTATGACACATGGTCAAGCGATGAGATACGTGATCTTACCCCAAGCATTCAAAATCGTAATTCCACCATTATTAAACCAATTTATTATTACTTTAAAAGATACATCAATCGTATCTGTCATTGGTTTTGAAGAATTAACTCGAAAAGGACAAATGCAAATCGCTACGACTTATCGAGCATTAGAAATTTGGACAGAGGTAGCAATTTTCTACTTTGTACTGATTTTTGGCTTAACACTTTTAACAAATTGGATTGAGAAAAAAATGAACCAAGATTTGAAATAAGAAATAGGGAGCGATTTTTGCTCCCTTTTTCTATATTGCTGTTACTTTTTTTGAACGTCTGGAAATAAAATCCACTTTTTTCGCTAAATGATATAATTGTTTTGTTGACTTGGTTTTAACGATAATCTTTTGTGTCCCAGATAACTCTTTATAACAATAGATCGTTAATTTGTTAGGTTGGTATTTGACGGATTGAATGGCTTTTGCTGGAAGGTCTATGTAAGCATATTTTGGTTCTAAAAAACCAATAAATAAACTTTTGCTATAAACGACTACATCTAAGTCAGCAAAATACCGATGATAATCGGTCATCAATTCTTTTATTTTTCCATTATATAGAATGAAATCAAATCCATCGTTTTTCAGCTGGATAACATTTGATTTTTCCTTTTTGATCGTTTTTGGTTTTTCAATGAAATAGTAATAACTGATGATTAAGAAAAGAAGAATCAAAAATAAAGTGATAAACCCGATCGCCGTTGTCATTCTTTTCTCTCCTTTCAGGAGTTAGAGCTTACATTATTCCTTCCCTTTCTTTGCTTTTCTCTTTTTAATTTTGGTGAGGATTGAACCATTTGTTCCACCATATCAATGTGTGGTGGGATTTTTTGTTCTTGATTCTTTTTCAAACGGATTCCCCCTTTCCCTTTGTTAAAGTTACCTTACCCGATTGATAACCCTATTATTCGATGAATCATTGACTTCCATTTATTCACAATGAATCTAATGATGATCAAAAAATGAAAAATGAATCCAACTGATGATTGAAATTTTTCGAATAGTTGCATAACATAACTATAAAGATCTAATTTCATCACATGTTATACCAGAGGTCAGAAGCAAGAAAAGGGATTTGATGAACTTGACGAAAAAGCCAATTTCAAATGTTAAATTAATTTGCGGAGGCGAAAAAAATAATGATATACCTCTGCCCTATATGTAATAAGACATTGAATCAAATTGAAGTCGAATGTGAGAAACTTCATTATTGGTTTGCACAATTATATAGGAAACGATTGTGGAGAATTCGTTATCTCAATCGTTATGAATATCACTTTTTATCAGAAGATGGTTTTCAACAATTGCAACAACAAGGTCCTATTATCTTAGATGAGGCAACTCATTTTGAAGAGTTTGATCCCGATACTTATTCAGGAATTACGACTTCAGGAAACCGAGTATCGATATTTGAAAGATAAAAAACCAGCATTGAAGCTGGTTTTGTTATATTTTAAATAAAATGAATATTAAGATAATTTTTTACACATTTTGACTTATTTCATCTCTATAAACTCATCTTTTTTTTCCTTCCAACTTTCTGGTGTAAAATGATCTGGTGCAATCTTTGCTTTAATAACCATAAATATATAGTAAGCAATACCAGTTATAATTAAAGACTGGACTGCAGGCAATCCAAAAGGTTTTATATATTGAGTGTAATAGCCAAAAAGTGTACCAATAATGATCGCTATTGTCGCCATCCAGTTCCATCCGGGATTATCAACCCATTCTTTATTTCTTAGGAAGAAGAAATCCACAAACATAATTCCAGCAATCGCTGGGTAAATTAATGCTGTCATATAGAGGAAATCCATAAAATAATCTAATATACCAGCAATCGCAATAAATATTGCGATTATTGTCCCCAATAAAGTAAGTAATGCCCTACCTTTACCAGAATTCACATTGAATAAGTTTGATAATGCTAAACCCATACTATAATTATTGACTAATTGGCTGGTCCATGTCGCTAACCAAAGAATTAAAAATCCCCAAAATGGAAAACCAAGGTTAACCATGACTTGGACAATATCAGCATTTCCTACACCGACGGACATAATTGCTCCGACATAGAATAAAGGGAATCCTACTAATATAATCCCTAATGGAATTAAAATATTATCTTTAATTTTTGGTTTCGCATATCGAGTATAATCCGATGATATTACCCATTGAGAAACATTAACCCCAATTATTAAACTTATACCACCAAGAAAAGTCATAGAAGGTTTAGGGTTCCAAGTCGAAATGGTTTCCCAACCGATGTTTTTTAATGCTAGATAAATACTAGCAATAACTAATAATAGACCTGCCGGAACAGCTAAATAATCAGTCCATTTCATCGAAGAATAACCAATAATCGAAGGTAAAGCAAAAAGCAATCCGATTATTATTGTTAGGATAGTCCATGCTAAATGTTGAGTCTTATAATCAATTCCAATCATGACAGAAATAGCATTACTTGCAACAGCGGTTTGTAAAGCCCACCATCCCATTGATACAACAAATATTGTTAGTGCAACAATAACTTTTGCTTGTGTAGCTCCAAAGCTCGTTCTAGCAATAACTGATGAAGACCTTCCTGTTTTTGCGCCAATGTATCCCTGAATTGAATTTCCTATCCATTGAAAGATGAATAATGCAGTCAGAAGAATCCAAAATATTTCTGACATGTTAAAGCTAGCTGTTAACATAGCACCAACCATTAAAACTGGTATTGTAAATTCTAGCCCGCCAAAAATTGCTGCAGGTGTTAACCAATGCTGCCTCTCATTTAAAGGTATTGCCGCTAAAGCTTCATCTTTATCAATCGCTTTATTCAGTTTACTATCTTCCATAATTTATCCCTTCCTTCTATCAATGTTTTTAGTTTTAACCCAAACCTTTTATTACTTTAAAGAAATATAAAAATAAGTTTTTAAAAGAGCCTTATCTATGGTTTAGATAAGGCATTGATTAAATCAATTAACGTTTAACTAAAGCCCATACAATTTCACATGGTTGATCTCCATCATTATATGATAGATGTTCTTCATTAGCAGGAATAAACGTTGCATGTCCACCTGAAACACGAAATTCATTACCACCACTTTCAACTAGTATTGAGCCTTTAAGGATAAGAGCGTATTCATCACCATCATGGACTCCATACCCATTCTCAGGGATCCTTGCTCCAGGTGGAATCTGGACAATTCCAAAAGTAACTTTACTTCCTTCAACCATTGTTTCATCAAATAATATTTTCATATTTATATCTTTAAGATTTTGATCTTTTAATTCTTTAATAGATACTACTTTCATTCCTTGGCCTCCCTCTTTCGTCTCTCTTCAGTGAGACCTACTACTTCAAATGTATTTGGGTCTACAATAACACCATATACATCCTTTGCTTGTTCAATAGAAACAAATTCATTTTTAACATCCCATGCTACCTTTTGAGGTGGACGTCTCAAAGGATCTCCATAACCACCTCCTGTCGCAGTAATTAATCGTACAACATCACCTTTATTTAATGGATAACGGGCATATTTTCCAAAAGGACCATCTACTTCTCCATTTGCCTTAATAATTTCAAAACCATTACTTGAACCATCATGCCCTCCATTAACCCCCCATGGAAGAAATTTATGTCTTCCAAATGTACCAGTCACAAATTGATTATCAGTCATTGCTCGGTATGAGCGAATAACTCCAGATCCCCCTCGATATTCACCTGCTCCAGCCCCGTCTGCTCTAAAAGAATATTCATCTACCATAATTCCATAACGTGTTTCAGCTACTTCTATCGGGACATTGTAAGTCTCTCCATCAGCAATACAAAATTGTCCGGCTTCCCCGTCTTTTCCTAACCCTGCTCCCCAACCACCTACAGAAGGTTCAACGAGAAGAAAAGGCTCATTCTTATCATGATGTAAACCTCCTAATACAACTGCACATACTGATAATAAGTGACCCGCTGTAAGCCTATTAGGGAGAACAGGGGCAAGTGCTTTCCAAATTAAATCACTTCCATAAAGCATCGTTTCCCAGTAAGTTGAAACAGCAGCAGGTCTTTCAGCAGAAAAGATTGATCGTTCATCTACTATAATTTTTAAGGGGCGAAAAACTCCATCATTCACATCTTGTGAAGGATTTGTAATCGCTAAGAAAATTGTTCTGACAGCTGAAACAAGGGCAGTATATGAACAGTTAACAGGGCCTAAAACTTGTGGATGACTCCCTCTAAAATCACAGATAAATTCTTCGTCTGTTATCGTAACTTTTACTTGAACTTTAAAAGGTCCATTTCCAACACCATCATCATCAATATAATCTACTGCTTCATAAGTTCCTTTTGGAAGAGTAGCTAATTGTTTACGTGCCATCTGTTCCCCATGGTCAAGTAAGTGATCTATTGATGCTAATACGACATCCTTTCCATATTTATCGCATAATTCAATAAATCGTTTTTCACCAGTTCTTAAAGAAGCAACTTGGGCCCACATATCTCCTAATGAAAGATCAGGAAAGCGAACATTTGCCGCAATTAAATCAACTAAAGCCTGATTTACCTTACCTTCATCAAACAACTTGATACATGGAAATTGTAGCCCTTCTTGAAATATTTCAGTGGAGTCTGTCGTCCAAGATCCTGGGTCTTTACCTCCAACCTCAGTCCAATGAGCTTTATTAGCCGAAAATGCTATTAATTCTCCTTGATAAAAGATTGGCATAACTAGTCCTACATCAGATAAATGTGATCCTCCACCGCCATAAGGATCATTAATGATAATGATATCACCAGGTTTTAAATCTCCAGTCTTGTTATATTTTTCTAGGGTTTCTTTTACCATAAACGATAACATTCCAATAAATCCTGTTACACCATTTCCCTGAGTTAGCAATTCACCTTTAGAATCAGTTAAACCACAGGCATAATCAAGTACCTCATAAATGATAGGACTCATTGATGTTCGGGCTAAAGAGAGAAACATCTCTTCTCCTATCGCTGTTAAAGAATCTTTTACAATATCCAGAGTAAATGGATCAATCTGTGTATTACCATATCTTGACATTCATCACACCCCCGTATAAATAATCAAATTACCATATTTGTCTACCTTTAAAGATTGATTGGGATAGACAACTGTTGAGGCAGATTGTTCTTCTACAATAGCAGGACCATTGATAGAAACACCAGCTAACAATAATTCCCTATCATAAACTTTTGTATCAATCCAACCATGGTCTTCATATAAAACTGGTCGTATTTCCTTTATTGCACTTTCACCATTGTCAACTGAAGATTCAATTTCATACATCTTTGGTTTATTTACTTTCCCAAATGCAGTCAAATGCAGATTAACAATTTCAATTGGCGAACTTTCTAATTTAAATGTATAGTGTTGTTCATGGATTTCATGGAAGCGTCTAATAATTTCTTTTATAGAGTCTAAGTCCCACTCTCCATTGGGAACTGGAATTTTCACTGTATGTTCCTGCCCTAAATACCTCATATCTGCAAAACGGGAAAATACTACTTTCTCTTGTGAAATACCTTCTTTTAGATATTGTGAAATGGCTTTAGACTCCATTCCCTCCCATTCTTGGTTCACTTCTTCTAAATCAATATCATTTAATCCCCTGATATATGTTTTAATATAGTCGTTTCTAAGATCGGTCATGAGCATTCCCCATGCTGAAAATACGGAAGCAGCTACCGGTACAATGACTTTCTTTACACCTAATTCTTTAGCTAAAGCAGGGGCATGCATTGGACCTCCTCCCCCAAAAGCGACTAGTGTAAATTCACGAGGATCATAACCTTTTCTTACTGAAACAAGTTTCAAAGCATTTAACATATTGGAATTCGCTATCCGAATAATTCCTAATGCTGCTTCCTCAACGGAAATATCAAATTTCTTTGCAATTTTTTCTTCTATTCCCTTTCTCACCTTTTGCATATTAACTTCATTATCAAAATTTTTTGCAGATAATCGGCCAACCACTAAATTGGCATCAGTAGTTGTTGGTTCTGTTCCTCCTCGATCATAAGCAATTGGACCAGGAAGTGCACCAGCAGATAAAGGTCCAACCCTTAAAGAACCTGCATCATCAATCCAAGCTATAGAACCTCCGCCATTTCCAATTTCTACAATATCAACCACTGGAACTTTAATAGGATATCCTGCAGTAAAATCTCTCTTTTCTATCTTGTAATCTGTTGTTATCTTTACATCACCATTGTCAATTAATGAACATTTAGCGGTTGTTCCTCCGATATCGAAAGCGATGATATTTTTTTCCCCAATCATCTGTCCTAGTACAGCTGCGCCAAATATTCCAGCAACAGGTCCTGATTCAACCATATTTATAGGGGTTATTTTAGATTGGTTAAAAGTTGTTGTTCCTCCATTCGATTGCATAATATATTTATTTCCACTCATACCTATACTGGTAAGTCTTGTTTCTAGGCGATCAACGTACGTAGAAGCAATAGGTTTCACATAAGAATTCAAAACAGCGGTACTTGTACGCTCATACTCTCTCCATTCTCTCGTAACTTCATGTGATGCTGTCACAGATACCTCTGGCCATAATTCTTTAATTATTTTCACCGTTTGTTGTTCATGTATTGGATTTGCATAAGAATGCAAATATGCAACTGCAATTGCTTCAACATTTTCCTTTTTAAAATATTCAATAATTTGCTCAATTTCGCTTACATTAATCGGTTTAATAATCTCCCCTTTATAATTTAACCTTTCAGTAACTTCTTTTCTTAAGTATCTTGGGACAAATGGAGCTGGTTTCTGATATCGGACATTATAAAGGTCTGGACGGTTCCCACGGGCAATTTCTAAAACATCTCTAAAACCTTTAGTGGTAATTAATGCTGTCTTTGCCCCTTTCCGTTCAGTTAACGCATTTATGATGACTGTAGTACCATGAATAAATGTTTCTATATCTCTCGGATCCAAATTACTTTTCTCAATGACATCAATTACACCTTGTTCAAAATTTGGAGGGGTAGTATGACTTTTAGCAATGCCGATTCTCCCATCATCATCAACATATACTAAGTCCGTAAAGGTACCTCCTATATCTGTAGCTACTCTCATAAAAACCACCTTTCTCTGATTCATAATGATTCAAAAAATAACTGGAGTAATAACGCAAAGAACTACTACTTCTTCTTGTAAAGGATTAATCCAATAGTGTGGTAGACTTGATGGATAATGAATAGAGTCCCCGGCCTTCACAAGATACTCTTTCCCGTCAATATTGAAGATAACTGCTCCATTTAATACATAATAAAACTCTTCTCCGGGGTGACTAAAAATATTTGGTTCAGATTTACCTGGTTTTAACTTGACTAAAAGCGGCTCAAGCGTTCTCCCGTTAAATTCACCTCCTAAACGGATATATTCAGCAATTGAACCTTCAATTTTAAAAGGTTTATGTTCTTCAGCTTTAACAATAAAATTAAGATTTTTTGTATCATTAAAAAATTCAGAAATAGGAGTATTTAATGCATCTGCAATCTTTTTTAAAGATGTAATAGCCAAAGATGAATTACCTCGTTCAACTTGTGATAAAAAGCTTATAGAAAGTCCTGTTTTTTCACTCAAATCTTTTAAAGTCAAATTTTGCTGAATACGTATGCTACGAATTTTCTCAAATATTTCGTCCATTTTAATAGCCCCCGATAGGTTTTTCATTTATTTACACTTTATTTAGACTATTTTAAGTATTATAAAAATATTTCGATATAACTAAAAAAAATCCTCCTGTACTGTAATAAAATTTTATAAAATTTTTTAATATTTTTAATTTCGGTGTTTATTTGCAATAAAAAAAGGATAGTGTTTTCACTATCCCAATATAGATAACCCATAATTTACTCCAAATATGTTTCATTAATTATAAAAGAGAGGCATCTTTCAATATTGCAATCAATTCTTGCTTTTTCTCCTCACTTAAAGGACGAGCAGGTGGGAGAACATGGGTGGAAATATCAAGCCCTCTAAGTTTTGTTGCCTCTTTAACTACATTTACAAATGGAGAATCTAACTTATACATAAGAGGCAAGAATGCTAATCTTTTGTGTAACTCAATCGCTTTTTCATAATTCTTATTTTGAAAAGCTTGATAGATTCCTACCGTTAATTCAGGTGCAAAGTTTCCACTGGCTGAGATCGCACCATCTCCACCAAGGGAAAGCGTATTTAAAAGGTGATCATCAAAACCTGCTAAAACAGAGAAATGAGGATGTTTGCTTTTTACTTTCAGAATCATTTCTCGAATATGCCCTGCCATATCAACCGTTTCTTTGATACCAACAATATTCGGGTATTTATCTACTAACTTTAACACGATTTCCGGTGTTAAATCTTGGCCTGTCAGATTTGGGAAGTTATAGAGTAAAATCGGTAGTTCCGTGTTTTCGGCAATTTCGCCATAATGAGCCAATAAATTTTCTTCCGTTAATGGCCAATAATATGGATTAATAATCACAACACCGTCTGCTCCGATTTCTTTAGCATGTTGGTTGAGAGCAATAATTTCGCGAGTGTTGGTTCCACCTGTTCCGATTAAAACGGGTACTCTACCTTTTACATATTCTGTTGCAAATGCAGCAACTTCTTTTCGCTCTTCAAAAGACATCTGACTAAACTCGCCACCACTACCTAAGAAAAATAATCCATGTACTCCCGAATCAATGAGAAAATCAATTAATTTCTCCATTCCTTGGCGGTCCAATTTTAGGTTTTCGTTAAAGATGGTTGATACTGGTGGGATTATACCTTTAAAAAGAACATTTTGAACCATTATAATGCCCCCCTATTTTTTTAAAATCTCTTTTTAAGCAAACCACCCAAGCGGAACGGTTACTAGTTCGGGAAATAAAACTAAAAGGAATAAGATAATTATTTCAACAATTAAAAATGGTAGTACACCCTTAGAAATTTCAACCAGACTTATTTTACTAATTCCACACCCTACATATAGTACAGTACCAACAGGCGGTGTAATTAACCCTATCGATAAGTTAATAACCATCAATAATCCAAAATAAACGGGATCAATTCCCACTTGAGTAATCACAGGCAATAAAACAGGTGTGAAGATTAAAATTGCTGGAGTTAAGTCCATAACCATACCTACTAATAATAAGAAAATCATAATAATGATCATTAAAATGGTTGGATTGGTTGTAAACCCTTGCAAGAATCCTGCTAATTCTACAGGCACTTGGGCAACAGTGATGACATATCCAGAAACGATCGCAGTAGCAGCTAAGAACATAACAATTCCAGTTGTTTTGGTTGCTTCAATAAATACTTTTGGTAAATCTCTTAGTTTCATTTCTCTATAGCCAAAACTAACAATTAATGCATATACTGCAGAAACTACTCCTGCTTCGGTAGGTGTAAAAATACCTCCACGTAATCCAACGATAATGATTAGTGGGAGCAATAATGCCCAAAATGCTCTTTTAAACGCTTTCCATCTTTCTGCTTTTGTTGCTTTTGGCATAGTTTGAGCGTTATCTTTCTTAGCTACAAAATACCATACCGTAACTAATCCAGTTGCTAACAAAATTCCTGGTACAATACCTGACATAAATAACTTAGTAATTGAAACTCCACCAATAACCCCAAAAAGGATCATTGGAATACTTGGAGGAATTATGGTTCCTAGTATACCTGTTGAAGCCACTAGACCGGTTGAACGATTAACATTATAACCTTTTGATACCATCATTGGGATTAATATGGCACCTAAAGCCGCAGTATCCGCTACAGCGGATCCAGACAATCCAGCAAATATAACACCTGAGATAATCATTACATAACCTAAACCGCCACGAATATGACCGACTAACGAACTGGCAAAATCAACGATCCTTCGAGAGATTCCGCCAACATTCATGATTTCCCCTGTCAATACAAAAAATGGAATAGCCATTAGCGCAAAACTATTCGCACCATTAATCAAATTCTCAGCAATAATCTGAGTGTCAAAAATACCCAATGCTAACATCATTGCTATGGCGCTAAGTAACATTGAGATAGCTACAGGAACACCAATTAGTAAGAAGAAAAATAGACTTCCTAAAAATAACCATATCATATTATTTCCCCTCCTTTAACTTCACTGTTGAATCCATTTTTGTTTTTACCCAAGGAGGAGGATCTTGATTAAAGAAAACAAAGCGAACGGTCTGAACGATGCTTATAGCAATCATAACTACCGCTGCAAATAAACCTGCCCAATAGAGGATATTTATTGGAATTCCTGTTGCAGGTCCTTTAACTAATTTATTTAATTCCATCATTTTTAGTAGTCCATCTATAAATAGTCCTAAAACAATTACGATTAAAAGATTTGATATAAAATATAATATTTTTTGTACAAATAAAGGTACTCTCCCTGTTAATAGGTCTACTCCTAAATGGCTTTTATCTTTTAATGCTACCACTGCACCTAAAAATACAACCCACACAAACGCGAATCGGGCTATCTCTTCCGACCAGGTGAGCCCAGAATCAAATCCGTATCGGAGAACAACATTTAAAAAAACGAGAATAACCATAATACTAAGAACCAATACAATAATCGCATTTAAAATGCCATTTAAAAATTTTAATAGTTTCTCCATCTCGCCTCACCTCTTAATGGATTGATATTGCCATGGGATTTATTCCCATGGCAATAGTTTGTTACTTAGAATTACGAACTTTTTCTACAAACGCTTTTGCCCAATCATATTGTTTATATAGATCTTGATATACGGGGTCCATTGCTTTAACCATCTGCTCTTTAAATTGAGCGTCAGGAACAATGATTTCAAGACCTTTTTCTTTTAAGAACTTTTTAACATCTTCTTCTGATTTTAATAAAAGTTCCCATTCGTAATTTGCAGATTCTTGAGCAGCCTCTTTAATAATTTGTTGTGTTTCTTTATCAAAACTATCAAATAACTTCTTATTCATTAAATAAACGTTTGGACTAAACATGTGATTTGATTCTAATACGTATTTCTGAACTTCATAGAAACCAGATGCTTTTAATGTTGCATATGGGTTTTCTTGACCATCAATAACTTTTTGTTCTAATGCAGTAAATACTTCAGATAATGGAAGCGGCTGTACATTTGCCCCTAATGCTTTACCTGTATTAACGAAAATTGGAATGTTTGGCATTCTTAAGCGGAAACCTTTGAAATCATCCATTGATTTAATAGGACGATTAGCAGAAATGACTCTGAAACCGTTTACTGTCCATGCTAAGGGTTCTACACCTAATTTACGAAATTCTGCTTTAATTTCATCGCCAACTTCACCGTTTAATGCTTTTCGTGCATGGTCATAACTCTCAAATAAGAATGGCCACTCTACTGCACCAATCTTTGGATCAGCAGTTTGTAATCCCATTCCCGTTATGGCCATTTCAATTGTTCCATTACGAACACCATTAGTAAATTGTGCCTCATCACCAAGTTGGTTACTTGGGTATATTTCAACAACAACTTTTCCATTTGTCTTTTCTTCAACAATCTTTTTAAATTTTTCTCTTAATGCGACATTTTGAGGATGATCTTCTGCAAAATAGTTTGCGATCTTAATTTTTGTTACACCATCTTTAGAACCAGCTTGCTTACCATTTGTACCTTGACTGCAAGCAACAGATGTTAACATTAACACAGCAATTAATCCGAATAAAAATAACTTCTTAATCTTCATCTTTATTTACCCCCCAATTGATGTATAATAAATTAGGTTGCTTTTTATTTGAACATTACTTTGAAGAAATCTTGTTAGCATCCCTCCTTTCAAGTTTGATTTCTTCAAGTAATGTTTTTTTTATTTTTCTCTCGCTTTTCTTACCGCTAAAACAAATTTTGAAGCGTTTGACTCTAATTCTTTCAAGTAAGTTTCATCTATCATTTTCTTGGTGTTTACTAAAGAACTTCCAATACCAACGGCTACTCCACCTGCTTTAATGTAATCTGCTACGTTGGTTAAATCTAATCCACCAGTTGGCATTAAAGGAATATGTGGTAATGGACCATGGATATCTTTTAAATACTTTGGTCCAAATACGTTTGCTGGAAATACTTTGATGATGTCCGCTCCATGTTCGTAAGCGGTAATTATCTCAGTCGGAGTTAATGCACCTGGTATACTAATGACTCCATAGCGTTTTGCCATTTGAATTGTTTCCACATTGACTGTTGGTGAAAAAATAAATTTAGCCCCCGACATGATTGCTGCTCTTGCTGTTACAGGATCAAGAACAGTTCCTGCACCAACGATTAGATCATCTCCAAATTCATCTGAAACTTTTTCAATTAATGTTAATACTTTTGGGGTTTCTACAGTTATCTCTAGAGTTTTTATTCCTCCATCTTTTAAAGCCTTAGCTATTGGAAGAATATTTTCGGGTTTTGCGCCACGAATAATTGCAACTACCCCATTTTCCATAATTTCTTGTAGTAGCTTCATCTTATTTCACCCCTATCTACTTACATCGTTACTTTTTTCATTGAAAAATGTGAATAACTCGTCTCTATCAGGTAAACCCTCAACGTCCCCATTCACTGTCACTGCAAAAGCTCCTAATACATTCCCTCTTTTCACTGCTTCATATAGGCTTAGTCCATCTAGTAAACCAGAAATAAATCCTGCAGCAAAACCATCTCCTGCGCCAACGGGGTCAACTACTTTTGCAACAGGAAAACCAGGAACAAATTTATGATCATCATTTGTAAAGTAATAAGCTCCATCTGCACCTGTTTTAATCACAACAATAGCAGAACCATGTTCAATAAATAACTTCCCTAGCTTTTCTACGTCTTTTTCGCCAAACATAAACTCGCCTTCATCAAGACCAGGAAGGACAATATCTGCTTGAGAAGCGATTTTTAGAAAAGTTTCTCTCGCTTTTCCTTCGTCCCATAGTTTTCTTCTTAAATTCGGATCAAACACCACCTTCACGGAATGTTTTTTGGCCATTTCTATTGCTGAAAAAATCATTTCGTAGCAACTATCACTCAATGCAGGTGTAATACCTGTGATATGGAGGAATTTAGCACTTGCGATGTATTCCTCATTCAAATCATCCGGGCTTAGCTTACTTGCCGCCGAATTTTTCCGATAATAATAAACTCTAAGATCATTAGCTCTTCTGAATTCTTTGAAATAAAGCCCTGTAGGAGCAGAATCATCAACCTTTACTTGGCTCACATCAACTCCTTCTCCTCTAATAAAGGAAACCATTGCTTTACCAAATTCATCTTTACCTACTCGGCTAATCCAACCAACTTGATGGCCTAATCTAGCTAATCCGATAGCGAAATTGGATTCAGCTCCAGCAAACTTCCGCATAAATTCATTTGCATATCTCATTGGTCCACTAGAATCTGGGGTCATAAGAACCATTGTTTCTCCAACTGTTACTACGTCCATAGTAAGTCACCCTAATTAAAATTAGTTTTGAATTAAATAATTGTAGATAGATTCAGGGATAGGTATTCCGTTTTTCAATCTTTCTTCTTCATTTCGTTGTTCTGGTTCACCAGGCACCATTACTCGAGTAAATCCTTCTGCCGGTTGGGATGCATGAATTTCATTAATCATTTGATCCATATTGCTTAAGAATGATTCTAAGTTCGTAAATACTGCAGGATTAATGGCAGCGACAAAGTGTCCTAGCTTACGCATTTTGTTATAATCTCCGTACATTGGGGTAATGTGTGGGCCAAAAGCTGCCCCTACAAGAATGCCAGAAAAGATATCTACAACCATTGCTAATCCATATCCTTTAGGTCCAGCAAATGGTAATAGTGCACTTACTTTTTCTGGATCCGTTGTTGGCTTACCGTTTTCATCTACTCCCCAGTCTGCTGGAATGGATTGCCCAACTTCTCTTGCATGTAAAATCTTTCCAAAAGCTACATTGCTGGTTGCCATATCTAAAATAACAGGTTTGTTCTCTTTAGCTGGGAAACCAAAGGCAATTGGATTTGTTCCAAAAAAGGGTTTTGCTCCACCAAAAGGAACAACCACTTTGTCCGTATGTGTCATTGCAATTCCTATCATATTTTCTTGAGCTGCCTGTTGAACAAAATAAGACAATGCACCGCAGTGGCTACTATTGATAACCCCTACCATGCCAACTCCATTTTTCTTTGCCATGTTGATTGCATATTCCATTGCTTCTTTAGCTACGACATGACCCATTCCGTCATCTCCATCAAATATTGCTGTTGAAGGTCCTGTTTCTTTCACAGTAAATTTTGGATTTGGATTAATCCCCCCCTCATTGATTCTTTTTACATAATGTTCTGTTCTTAAGACACCGTGTGAATTTACTCCACGCAGATTTGCGTGAACAAGGACATCAGCTACAATACCTGCGTGTTCATTAGGAATACCAGCATTACTTAATTTCTTTACAACAAGGTTCTTCAATTCTTCATGGGAAACAATTACATCTGCCATTTTTCATACTTCCTTTCATTTTTTTGTATATTTAAATGTAAAAATTAAACTTATTCTAAGTTTGCATGACGTTGACGCATTTCTTCATTGATATCAGTGCTTTGATTTTTATTTTGAATTTTATAGATAATCAACGCATCTAAGAGAAGATGGACAGCCTGATCAAACTGATTACCAAGTGGTTGAATCGTATCTGGTTCTTCAGGTTTGCGATATTTTGTTGCAGCAGGTACCTTCAAAATATAATCACTAATTCTAGCAATCTTTGAATCTTGATTTGTCGTAACAAGTCCAACCTTTCCACCGATCTTTTTTAGTTTTTGAACAAATTGATAGATGGTATCCGTTTCTCCAGACCCGGAAATTGCAACTAATAAGTCTTCTTTCTCAATACTTGGTGTAATTGTCTCACCAACCACATAGACTTGATAACCACTATGCATAAGCCTCATTGCAAATGCCTTTGCCATCAATCCTGAGCGTCCTTCACCATAAATGAAAATGCGTTTAGCTTGATCAATTTGCGATATAAAAGTCATCGCTTCTTCTTCATTTATTTTTGATAGGACATTTTTCATTTCGCCTATAATGGTTTCAAGGATTTCCTTTATCATTTATTGAATCAACTCCTTAATTTTTGAAGCGATTTCATTTGGACGCTCTGCCTTAGTGATTGCGCTTCCAACAATCAAAATATTAGGGCGATTATTCTTTATAATCATGGGTATGTTTTTAAGATCTAAACCACCTGCTACTGCGATCTCTATACCTGATAAACCTTCAACTAATTGAAATCTATCTTTTTCAAAAGAGATAGTTTCTTGCATATCCTTTCCTATATGTAAGGAAACTAAATCGACTCCTAAAGCTTTTAACTCTTGTATTCTCTTTTTGTCTTTCACCCCCAATAGATCGATCATGATTCTTTTATTAAACCTTTTCGCAATATCCAATGCATCTTGAATGGTTTTATCTGAAGAGAATGCCATTATTGTCGTAATATCTGCACCTGCTTCAAATGCTTGCATGGCTTCATATTTCCCCGCATCACACGTTTTCATATCAGCCACAATTGTTTTTTGGGGATAGGCTTCTCTCATCTTGCGTACAATCGACATACCGTGTTCTTTAATGACTCCTGTACCAACTTCTATCCAATCTATGTAGTCGCTTGTTTGCCGAACGATATCAAAACATTGCTCTTTTGTTAGCCTGTCTAAAGCCAGCTGAATCTTCATCTTTCAACAACTTCCTTTTCCCCCAAAAATGCTAAAACATCTTCATAATAAGGAAGACCTTCATTATCACCAGATACACTTACAACCATTGCACCAATTGCATTTGCAAAACGAAGGGAGCGGTTTAAATCCCATCCATTTAAAACTCCATAGATAAAACCTGCATCAAATCCATCTCCTGCACCGACAGTATCAACAACTTTACGCGGTTTAATGGCTTCGGCTTCAATATATTCATCAAGATAAGAACCTATAGATCCTTTTTCACCCCGTTTAATTACAACGTACTTTGCGCCAAATGATTTAAATTTCTCTATTACTTTCTTTTGCTCTGCTTCTCCCAATAAGATTTCAGCTTCTTCTTCTCCGGTTAAGACAATGTCGACATAGGGAAGAAATTGAAGTAATGATTCCCTTGCTTTTTCTTTACTCCAAAGTTTTAATCGGATATTAGGATCAAAAGAGATAAGTAAACCATTTTGTTTTGCTAAAGTAATCGCTTTCATAATAACTTGAAAATTTTGTCCTCCGATTGCCGGAAAAACTCCAGTTACATGTAAAAGTTTAGCTTGCTTAAAATAGTTTTCATCTAATTGCTCTGGAGTAAGTGTAAAGGTTGGAGAATCGTTACGATAATAAAATGTCTGTCCACTGCCATCTTCCATGATTTCTTTAAAATTTAAAGATGTTGGGTAACCATCTACTAATTTTACTTGGGAAACATCTATCCCCTCCCCACGGACATAATTGTAAATATAACGGCCAAATTCATCATTGCCTAAACGACTAATCCAACCCGTTTTAAGTCCCAACCTTGCACAACCAATGGCAAAATTTAATTCGGCTCCACCTATTTTTTTTGTAAATTTTTCAACAAATCTCATTGGTCCAGTAGTTACTGGATTAAATGTAATCATTCCATCGCCGATTGTAATCACATCCATATTCTTTTTCCCCACTTTCTTTTCTATTTACTTTTAAATTAACAGGAACTTCGAATGATAAGTTTTGGCTCAAAACGATGGATTTTTACTTCTATTAATCTTTCTTGATCTTCTATTTTTTCTAATAGAAGCTGTGCCGCTTTTTTCCCCATTTCAAAAGTAGGTTGTGAGATTGTTGTTAAGGGTGGATCAAATATATTTGCAAATGGAACTTCATCGATACCAATAATGGCCAAATCTTGAGGTATTATTAAACTGTTTTCTTTTACATAGTTTAATACCTCCATTAGAACTAAATCGTTCCCTGCTAATAATGCAGTTGGAGGTTCCTTGAGACGAAACATTTCTGACAAACCGTCTTTTATTTTTGCGACTTCTAAACCCTTAATATATTCATGATTCACAGGTAGATTATGAGCTTCCAAAGCTGTAATAAAACCTTTTATTCTTTCTACCCGGGGTGTTATATTTCGAATTAATGAAGTCGTAATCATACCAATTCTTTGATGACCTTTTTTTACAAAATGTTCAACAGCTAGATATGAAGCCCTTTCATTATTTAATAGAACTGAATCTACATTTACTTGTTCAACAATTCGGTCAACAAAAACGATTGGGTATCTTTCTTGTATCATTGCTTGATATAGATCTATGTTTCCTCCGGTTGGAAAAACAATTAATCCATCAACTTGTTTCGCTCTTAACATTTTTATATAATTAGCCTCTTTTGCCGGGTCATCATCAGCATTACATACGATAACATGTATGTCATGCTCTCTACACGTATCTTCGATAGAGCGAATGATCTGTGTGGAAAAGGTGTGTAAAATATTTGCGACGATTACACCAATTGTAGAAGTCCTTTTTTGTTTAAGACTTCTGGCTACAATATTAGGTTGGTATCCTAGAACACGGATGGCTTCCTCTATTCGTTTTCTAGTTTCAGGCGCCATGTACTCATATCGTTTATTTAGGTATTGTGATACAGTACTTTTAGAAACTTTGGCCATTTTTGCAACATCAGCCATCGTTACTCTTTTCATATAATAACTCCTCTTAAAAACCATTTAATCTAAACCGGTTTACTAAACCGATTTACTAAATCGGTTTAGTAGTTTTTGATTTCATTATAAGAAAAATGCAAGCGCTTATCAACATAATTTTTTTAAGTTTTAAAGTTCTATTTTCTGTAAAAAATAGCTGACCCAATAGTAAAGGATCAGCCATTATAGATAAAATATATTTTTTTAAACCTTTTCTTCTATTCTTTCTTCTCTACAGCATGGCCACCAAATTCATTTCGCAATGCTGCAACGACTTTTCCGGCAAAAGTATCTTCTTCTAATGAACGATAACGCATCATCAATGACAAAGCAATGACTGGAGCTGCAGTTTGCAAATCAAGAGCTGTTTCCACTGTCCATTTTCCTTCTCCAGATGAATACATGACTCCTTTAATACTTTCTAATTTTGGTTCTTTGCTAAATGCATGTTCCATCAATTCCATTAACCAACCGCGTATCACAGATCCATGATTCCATACTCTTGCAACTTCTTGATAGTCATATTTAAAAGGACTTTTTTCGAGAATTTCAAACCCTTCTGCGATAGCCTGCATCATTCCATATTCGATACCATTATGGACCATTTTTAGAAAATGGCCACTACCTACTTCACCTGTATAAAGATAACCATTTTCTACAGAGATATCTTTAAAAATAGGTTCAAGTCTATGAAATACTTCTTGATCTCCCCCAATCATTAGACAAGCACCTTTGCGTGCCCCTTCCATTCCACCACTTGTTCCAACATCGACAAAGTGAATTCCTTTTTCTTTCAGTTGCTTTGCTCTTCTCAAGGTATCCTTATAATTGGAATTCCCTCCATCGATTAAAATATCCCCTTGACTTAAATAAGGAACAAATTGATCAATGACTTGATCGACAAGTGCCCCAGCAGGAATCATGAGCCAAATGATACGTGGCGTATCTAGTTTTTGCACCATATCTTGATAATCTTTTGCAATCATTGCCCCTTCTTTTCCAATGAGTTCCATTCTTTCTTTATTTACATCAAAAACGACGACATCATGCCCATAATCCAATAAATTTAATACTAGATTAAAACCCATTTTCCCTAGTCCAACCATTCCAAGTTTCAACTACATTCACTCCTTTTAATGTTTATACTCACTTTTAATAGCGTTTAGTTGCAATGGCCTCGCGAATTTTTTGTAAGTTTTTAAGAGTTTCCTCTTGCCTTCGTAGTGATACGGCAACATATAGGACATCAATCAAAGCTAATTGAACAAGGCGTGATGTTAAAGCTTCAGAACGAAAGACAGTCTCCCTTGCAGTAGTATACAGAACATAAGTGACCTCATTGGATAGTGGAGATTTGAAATAATTGGTTAATCCAATTGTTGTTGCTCCATTTTTTTTCGCCAATCGTATTGCTCCGATCACATCCTTATTACTTCCACTATGGGAAATACCAATAGCCACATCTCCAGGACCAAGTAGTGATGCAGACGTAATCTGTTGGTGTCCATCACTGTAAGCATTACTGTAAATACCTGTTCGTATAAATTTATGGGCAGCATCCATTGCAATAGGAGCTGAGCCACCCGAACCATAAAAGTCGATTTTCTTAGCCGTACTTAACGTATCAACCACCGCTTGTAAAACTTCCGGATCAAATAATTGCAGTGTGTCTTTCATCGCTTCAATATTACTCGTAAATACTTTATTCGCTAATGTTAAAATTTCATCTTCTGGATGAAGCTCTTCATGTATATTTTGAATCGGTTCCACTATTTCACTAGCTAGGGCAATCTTAAATGATTGGTAACCTCGATAACCTAGTCGTTTACAAAACCTAAATACGGTTGCCTCAGCCACATGAATTTGATCCGCAAATTCGGTGATCGACATATGGATAATTTCTTTTGGGTGATTGACGATAAAATCTGCTATTTCTTTTTCTTTTGGAGACAAAAACGATGAAAGGGCTCGAATTTTTGCCAAAACTGGTGTTTGTTTTTCGTTCTTTTGCATTTGGTATCACCCCATTTTCCGTTGGTAATTGGCAATCATTGCAAATTGATCTTTCAATTAGTGCTTCACCTACACTATAAACTGCAAATGCCACCCCTTCTAAAACGGCACGAATGAAATGTTCCCGTTTATGTATTAATGAAATACCAAAGAAAACCCCTCGTGTATTCGCATCCCAGTAAGGAGCTCTTTCACCTGACAAATAAGATAAAAATATTAACCAATGTCTAGCCCCATTACATATCTTTGTTCCATGAGATCCTCCTATGAAGTGTCATTCTATGTTTATTATACTAAAATTTTTTCTTTTCAGAAGCCGTTTTCATGAAAATTTTTTTACATTGCATAAAAAAAGAAATGTACTCATTCGAATACATTTCAATTTCATTTCTATTCACCATCTTCATTATCCAAATCATCCCTATTATGTTTTACCTCATTTTCTTCTACTTCATTATGATCTTTTTGAATCGCAGGTTTTGTTTCTTCATCCTTATCGATGCTCTTTGAAACTTTTATTTCAATTTGTTTATTGATCAATTCCTTCTGATTTTCATTCTCATTTTTGTTTGTTTTTTCTTTTTGTTGCTTTGAATTTATTATTGACCCTTTTGGACCTTCTTGCTTATCTTCTGATTTTTTTGGTTGTGACTGAACTTTTTGAAGATCTGTCTGTTCATTGGAATGTGGTTGTTTCTCCGTTTTCTCTTGATGATCAATTGTTTTCAACGCTGGTTGTTGAAAGTGCTCCAATTCCCGATCTAATTCCTCTGAAGTAATCGTCCTTGTTATCATCTTCTTTAACTTTGGTTCTTTTTGTATCATTTCATAAATGGAATGATCTCTTATTTGCTCAAGGGAGATCGAATATCCCTGATTATTGGCTAAAATATAAAAAGCATATTTCCCAGTAGATAAACCATTTTTTTGTGCTTCTTCTCTAATTTTGGTTGATGTAGCTAATGTGATAATTGAGACATCTTTGATCTCATTTTCTTGTTTAGCCATCGATTGTTTGATTCTATTTTTCATCTCTTGTTCTGATACCTGATTTTCTCCTATATTGGTGACAGAAATCAAAACTTCTCCTTTTGGCTGCAAATACCCTTGCCTGTGTGCCTCAGCAAAAATCATTGCCGTCGCTTCATCGATCGGTCGATTTTTTATCGATTCTCCAATGGTTTGAATGATTGATTGTCCATCTGCATTTAATGCTTTTACCTCTAAAACCTTGCCACTTTGACTAACGCCAAGATCAATACTTGGATTAATATCAATAGAGACATACGCAGCAACTTCTTCAGACAAACCATTCCAAAATCCTGGTGCGCCAACGAGCAATAGAAGAAACACAGCGGCTATACTCCCAATCCATCGCATATTTCGTTTGGATAAGGAGAAGAATTTTTTTTCCCTTGGTAAAGTAAATGTGGTTTCTTCCCCAATCTCTACCCTTTTGTGGGGAACAACAGAAAGAAATTCTCCATCTTTGGTTAAAACAATAGCTTTGCCATTTGCGAGAATTTCCATCACAATACCACTTTTTTTCATCTTCCTACCCTCTTTTCCCGACCAACTTGTAAATACGCCTTTAAATGATGAAAATCATAAATTTTGATGATGGCTAATGCAATTAAATACTTGCGATTGCGTTCAAGCGTTTTACGGCTGACAGCTACTTTAGACAATAAACCTTTAATAGGTAAGGTTTTCGTTTCCAGCAAAAAGCCCACTAATTCTTGATCATTTGCTAATATATCCGCAATTTGAAAAAGATTTTCCCTTGTATCTTGATGCTTTGGTGAAAACTTGACCAAATCAGATAACGTAATACCATATTTGGCAATTTCTTTCGTGTAACGAATAATCTCTTCCTTTCGTTCCTCTCTTTGTTGTTGCTGATGATAAACATCAATCGATTGCTTCACTTCGACAAAGTTGATAACATGTTCTTCTTCGTCAGGTAAGTCAAACATCGTCATTGGAATCTGATTCAGATATTTACTTTCTTTTCGAATATAATCGATCAGCCTTCGTTTGATCACGGTATCTGCAAAAGTTAAGAATGAGCGATTTTGTTCAGGATGGAAGGAATCGATTGCTTCATTAAAAGCGGATAATGCAATGCTATACTCATCATCCTGATTAGGATCAATATATCTTTTACAAACCTTTGAACTTGTCTTGATAATAAAGGGTTGGTATTCTTTGATGATCTGGTTACGCAATACAGAGTCTCCAGATTGGATCAAAACGACAATCTCTTCTAAGTTTTGTTCTCTATCATTCGTTTTTACTTGTGCTTGATCTCGTTGATTATTGAAACGACGAAATATCACTATTTACACCTCGCACTATACCTTTCGTAACTAGATCACTCTTTACGGGGGTCTTCTTCTTCCCACTATACCTTAATCACAGGAAAAGGGGAATAGACAGGTTATACCCAATATAATAAAATAGGCTTGTATGTTCTATAAGCTGCGAGGTATTAGAGCAGTGTTAGAACATACAAGCCATTTCAGATCTTATAAGAGAGCTATTGCTTCCAATTATAGGTTAAGAAGTCTAAAATGTTTCTTTTCCTAAGCGTTTCAGTGCTTCTTCTGCTGTCATTTCTGTGTTTAACAATTTTCGAAAATCACCACTAGATGTAATTTTCATATGAAGATAAATATGAGGCTTATATTCCCGAAGAATGGCCATCAGCTCTTCTAATGGTACCTCGAAATCTGACGTTAACATTTGTTCGTTAATATATCCTACTAAAAAGGTCGTCTCGCTATGATCATCCTCGATCTCTTTAATCAATCCTAGAACTTCATCAATAAACTCTTCTCTAGTCATGCTGTTCCTCCATTAAAGTATAATCTCCTCATTTTGAAGTATACACCTTTTTCTATTCAAAAAAAATCCTCCTATAGGGAGGATCCTTATTTATTCGTTGTAAGATCTCGTTGTTGACTTAATCTTGACAATCGATTCTTTAATTGTTCTTGCCATTCTATATCGCCAATATCCCTAGCAAATGATAATAGTCCCAACGAAATATCGATTTGTGATTGGATGACTTCATGAATATCCCCGCGATTTACTGTGGAACAATCTTCAAAAAAATGCTCATCACGGATTTCTTTCATATAGCTTTCAAGGTTGACTCGTTTGGAACCTTCTGATTGGGCGATTTCTATCACCACGTCGATGTTCTCTTTTACTTTGGGATGAACTTCAACGTCATGACAAACTGGACAGTAGAGGATGGGAACTTGATTAATGGTAATTCCGTCTTGGTGAATCGTCCCAATTCCACCAATTTTACTTGCACCGCAACAAAAGTTACTCATCATTTGTTCCCTCCTTATTTTTTTTAAATATCAGAAAATTTGCTAAATTTTCTGATATTTTATTTCATTCTATCATAATATTAGAAAATAATAAATAGATGTTTACACCCATAAATTTTTCTAATATCATTTTTTCCAATATTTATGAAAAGTAGACAACTTTAACCAGGTTTCAGCGATTTCATCATTCCAGCCGACAGTGGTAATTTCTCCATTCGTTATCACTGGACGTTTGATCATCTTTCCATCTGAAGCTAAGATATCTAACAATTCTTCCTCATTTAGGGTTTTTATTTTATCCTTCATTCCTAATTCACGATAAGATGCTCCACTTGTATTGAAAAACTTCTTAATATCTACACCACTTTGTTTTATCATTTCTCTTAATTCTTCTTTTGTTGGTGGTTCTTCAACGATTTGCACGATTTCATAAGGAATCCCATGCTCATCAAAGAATTTCTTTGCTTTTCTCGATGTTCCACATTTGTTGTAATAATACATTTTTATCATTTTTTATCCCTCCATTGATAGTATTTCATTTCCTCATTCCAACCTTACATTCTGAATTTTTACAATTTTATTTACCAGGTTTATTTTCTTATTTTATAATAGCAGTAAAGGAGATGACCATACCGTGAGTTCAAATGATTATATATGTAAATCTACAAAGGAATTTTGGAAGGCCACTATTGCTTTAAGTATTGGGTCTTTTTTAATCTTCTCTAACCTGCATATGGTACAGCCGTTACTCCCTGTTTTTTCCCACCATTTTCATGTTTCGCCTGTTACTGCAAGTTTATCTCTTTCATTAGTTACGTTTACCCTTAGTATTTTTATGTTGATTTTTGGTCCAATATCTGATGCAATTGGCCGAAAAAATATTATGGCGATGGGTTTATTTGGTTCATCGCTCATGTCTATCCTCATTTTTTTCTCTCCTAATTTTTCTGTTCTATTAGTATTTCGGACATTACAAGGAATTTTTTTAGCGAGTTTACCGGCGATCGCTTATGCCTATATCGGTGAAGAGTATGAACGAGAAGCAATCGGAATTGCAATTGGCGTGTATATTAGCGGGAATAGTATTGGTGGAATGGGAGGGAGAATTATCAGCGGGTTTATTGCCGATCTTTTGGGGTGGCAATATTCCTTTTTAATTATGGGGATACTTGGACTTCTTTGTTTTGTTCTTTTTCTCGTCTTGTTACCTAATTGCAGACATTTTCATCCTCATCGTTTTTCGCTAAAAACAGGGATTATAGAAATGATTCAACATTGGAAAAATCCAATCTTACGTCAGGCCTATTATATTGCTTCCATCATTTATTTTATTTTTCTTGGGCTATTTAATTATCTCAGTTTTTATTTGCATCAAGCTCCTTATTACCTCTCTACATCGATTATTGGACTACTTTATATCTCTTATCTTGCTGGTACATTTAGTTCAACATTGTCTGGGAAATTGGATCAATTTTTATCGATCCCAAAAAGGGTGTTTTACGGTTTAGTGATTATTTTTATTGGAATCCTTCTCATGATGTTAAAACCGCTGATTTTGATCTTAATCGGTTTAACCCTTGTTGTCTTTGGTTTTTTCTTTGCCCATGCAGCCTCGAGCAGCTGGGTTAGCCTTCATGCATCTCGTGCGAAAGCAGGTGCATCCGCATTATATTTACTCTCGTATTATATGGGAGGTAGTATAGGAGGAACTCTTCTTGGTTATGTCTGGGATCCTTTTGGCTGGTATGGGGTTATTGGTGTGACAATCGTTTTGCTAATTCTTGGCATTATGATCAGTTTTAAGATGAAATCGATTCTTGCCGATCGCACAAAAAAAGAATGGGAATCGTTTCGTTTTCCATCCTTATAAGTCACAACCACACTCGTTGGAAATCGATGCAGTTAAAACAATTTGTTGTCCGTCTTTAGCAGCTTCTTCAAAAAGCAGCCGAACGGCTTTCCATACGAGATCATCTTTTCCTTTAATCACAGTACTCATCGATCCAACTTCAATGATCAATCCTTCTTTTTGAAGTGGCTCAAGTGCTTTTAATGCTTCAACAATCACTTTAGCAAATTCCTTTGTGGCTAACGGATAAAGCGCTAATTGACATGAGATCATATCCCATTCCCCTTATCCCAGCGAATGACAAAAAATCCTGCCCCTTGTTCTTGTTTTGCTTGCTTTACTTGTTCTCTTTTTTTCGCTTCTTTTTCATCAAATTCCATCACAGGAGGTAAATATAATCCCTTTTTGAGTTGAAAAGGATACGGAAGAAGGGTTTCAATTTCCTCTTCTTGATAGAGATGAGCTTTTGCAAAGAGATTGTTTGGATCTTCCTTCGCTTTTTTTGTATAAAGCTCACCCCATGGACTTTCTTTGCTCAAAAGCCCAATGACAAGACGGCCATTTGGTTTAAGCACTCTCATTGCTTCGAATAGAACTTTATTAGGATCATCCATGAATTCAATAGCGGTAACAGAGACAACTAAATCAAATGTTTCATTTTCAAAAGGCAACTGATGAGCATCACCAAGATGCCAATCAATTTTTAGCCCTTCTTTTTCCGCTTTTTCTTGGGCGATATTTAACATCTCTTTTGATTGGTCTAAAGCAGTTACTTTTAATCCCCTTCTTGCTAGCCAAAGACTATAAGTTCCTGTACCTGCACCTAGATCGAGTACTTTTTCGTTTTCCTTTGGTTTAGCCATTTCTTCAATCAATTCTTTTTCAACTTGATCGACAAAGCTTCCTAACTTCGATTCATACCATTGATCATAATCTTTTGCGAAAGCATCAAACCATGCCATATGATCTCTCCTTTTTTTTATTTTGTAGGCTCAATGATTTCAATTTCTACTTGATAGCCTGCATATTTTTTGACATTAAAAACACCTGTATCAAAAATCAGATATTGACCTTTCATTCCTATTAACTTTCCTTCAAAAATTGGCTGCTTGTCCAAATTGATGGAAGTTAGATTTTGAACCGTCTCTTCAATTGGATAAAGAAATTCATAAATCTGATCCACATCAAGTAAATAAGATTGATATTCTTCTGGAATCAAGGCAAGAATCTCTTCTCTGATTTTTCGTATATCTTTGTCTGCTATTTCCCCTTTTAACATTTTTCGCCAATTGGTTTTATCAGGAAGATGTTGAGATAAGAAATATTCCAGTTCCCCAGCCATTTTTCTTGTGGGCAGCTCGGCGATGGGAATCGACTGAATGGCACCCTGATCTACCCATCTTTTGAAGGCATTCGTCCTTCGTGTAAGCCCAACTTTTACATCACTACTTAATGCAAGATAGACATAATGGGGAACCATACAATGATGATCGCCAAATTCCGAATCTCGGCATGTTCCTTGATCATAATGACAGAGGTTGGGTTTCACAATACATAAGTCATTTTGGGGCAACTTGATAAAACAAGGATAACAATAACCGTTATTGTAGGTCTTCTTCACCTTTCTTCCACAATATATACAACGGATCTCCTGAAGATATTTCATTTTTATCGTTTGCCCTAAATATGGATTTAAAGGGATTTTTTCCTCTCCAAGTTGCAAATAATATTGAATAGGTTCTTTATATTCATGCTCTAATTCAAGTAATTGTCCTGAAAATTTCAAATCAAATCTCCTCTCGTTACAGAAGTCAGAAGTCAGAGATCAGAAATAAAAAAACTTTTATCGAAGTCTTTTCGGAGACTTAGTCAAGTCCTTCTTTAGCGGAATTTTTTATGCAGATAGTTCAGTTTATTTTCTATGCTTTTTTTGAAAGGCTTTGTTTTCTGTACCTTTCAATAGTCGTTCGATATTGGAGCGATGACGATAAAGAATGAAAACAGCAAAGAAAATAGCAGCCAATTTGACCGAAATAGCTACATTCATGAATGGCACGGTAACTCCTACAGTGATCGCCGCCAACATCGAAGATAGAGAAACGAATTTCGTGGTAAAAAGTACAATAACAAATACAATAGCACCATAAAGTATGGATAGGGGATTTAACACCAGCATGACTCCTGTGCTTGTTGCCACACTTTTTCCCCCTTTGAATCCAGCAAAGAGGGAATAAGAATGTCCGAAGCTTGCTGCGATACCAGCTGCTGCCCCTGTGGCTTCTCCACCCATCCCTAAACCGATAAGTGTAGGAATAATTCCTTTTAATATATCGACAATCGTAACAAAGAAACCCGCTTTTTTACCAAGAACACGAAACGTATTGGTTCCACCAATATTTCCACTACCATGATTTCGGATATCAATATTCTTATTTTTGCCAACAATTAAAGCCGTTGGAATCGCTCCAATGAAATATCCTATGAAAATGGCAAATAAAACCTTCATATTCTACCCCTTTGATCATATTTTTTCGATTATATCATATCAAAAGAGAAGTGGACAGAAAATACTGTTCTTATCGTTCGGTAAAACGAACCATTATTTTATCCTGTTGATTTGATTTTATGATGGGAATGCGAACTTCCAATAAACCATTTTGATATCTAGCATGAATCTTTTTACTATCAAAAGCAACAGGAATCGTCATTTTTCGAGAGAATTTTCCAATCTTTCTCTCTGATTTTACAATTTCTCCTTCTTGCGGTATATAACTACGATTGATTTCCCCTTCAACGATTAGCGTCTGACCCACGACCTTTAACTGAATATCTTTTTCATCCTTTAACCCAGGAATTTCAAGAACCAATAGGAGATCATGTTGCCTTTGATACAAATCGATAGGAATTGTCCTCGTTTGTGTAAGGTTTTTTTCGTTTAGATTAAAAAATTTCTCAAAAAAGCTTCGATATTTCTCCCATTCATTTTCAAATAGAGATGCATCCATATTGACAAAATCAAAGGGATTAAATGGCATTTTTTCTTTTCCTCCTTGGCACGATTCTTCTACAATTTATGCATTCTCTTAACTTGACGTACGTGATAAGGAATAATATTGTGTTAAAAAAACTGAACATGTGGGCTTTTATGGCCATATAATACATTATTAAAAGAAGGAAGGATGGTATCTATGCCTTCTATCGTGGGCGGAATCAAAATTAATAGTATTGGAAGCGGCGGAGTCGTTAACGTTGGTGATGCCATCTACATTTCCCCCAAATCTACATCAAAAAGCTATGCTGGTTCAGGGTCGTTTAATACGGGTGATTTCTTAAATAACAATAATGGATTAAGTTCAACCAATACGAATGACACGGACTTACTTGAAGCGGAACATTCCTTTAGCTCTTAATGGAAAAAAGGTGAGAAACATGAATATTTATGTGCATCAAAATATTATGATCCATCAGATTCGGATTCAAAGTATTGGAAACTCCTCTGTATTTCAAATTGGAAGTGCTGGAGTAATTAAACCATTATCCAATATCTATAATACCGGCGGGTTTACTGGGCCAATCCCTTCTCCTAGAAAACCACAGATTCCTTTAAGTCCTATTCCACCTTTCTTCAATCCAGACTTGAAAGGAGAATGAAGTATGTATCTAACTCCACAATTCGATAAATATATTCGTCAGCTCCATCATTATATCAAGCTGCAAAATCAACATATTCGTATGATGGAGGAAACCATTTTGCAACTACAAACAGAGATCGATCAAATAAAAAAGAATCAAAATCTTTCTGTCGGAAAAATTGAGTATAAATTTGACCAATTAAAAGTAGAAAGGCTAGAAGGAACGTTAATTATCGGCATGTCGCCAAATGGTGCTGGTACGATTGAAGATCTTTCTCTTGAAGATCAACATCGTGAAGATGTCCCAATTGCAACGAAGTCAGATCATCCCTTATTTAACAAAATTCGCGATTCGATCTTCCATTATCTCGAAAATGATATTTACAACGATCTCAAATCGATGGAAGAAAAAAAACAATTTCACTTAAAAGATGAAAATTATCGCCATTTACTGATTGAAGATATAAAAAAACAAATTGACGACCGAATTCACCTTTATCTCAATCAATTTGCGGATCAGAATGATGATAAAAATCAAGTTCAACAAAAGATTATTGAAAAAATAAAGCACGATATTCAAAATGGGATTCAAAATTTCTTTGATCATTTTTTTCATAAAAGGGGCGAAGAAAAGTGAAATTTCATGTGATTAACCATAATATATCTGTTGGCTATATTAAAGTTATAGGGATTACCAGTTCAGCTGTCTTTCTTATTGGCGACACCCATTATATTACAGCCTCTTCGATCTTTGATACCCCACCTGAAGCTGTGACCTTCTTACCGCTTGTACGTTTATAGGTACGAGGTGAGTTGATTGGTACGAACATCTGTCGTCAATTCGATTCATATTGAGCTTATCCTTTTTAATTCTGTGATTTTGATTGGTGATACCCAAGTACTAAAACCACGTTCTCGCGTATTTGCCATTCACAAAGGTTGGGAATATTTATATTTCGATGATAAAGAAGGAGAGTTTACCAAGTCTTCTCTTTTTTCACGTCCCCTTCCTCAGCCGATTATTTGGGAAAATGTGAATATCAATATAGAAAATAAGAACCCATTGATTAAAGTAAACCATGTTAAAATCAATGGGTTATCTACAGCGGCGGTCTTTCAAGTAGGATCGAACATGATCATTGATAATGAATCGAGAACAAAACATTTCCGTCAACTCCTTGCTCGACCATAACTCAATATATTGTCATTCTATGATGGGCGTGATCCTTAATGAGTCAGCCCTTTTTTTGACGCCTATTTTTTAAAAATAGGTTACTGTCCAGCGACGAAATACCCTTTCTTTCATAGATTAATAACAAGAGGGTCATATTTCACGACACGGAAGGAGCTAGTCCGATGATTTCACCAAGTCTTAGGCATCTTCTTCTATTCATCCTAATATTAATCGTCATCTTCTGGTTTATATTTCCTGAAGAATTTATGATTTCGCCGTATAGTGCCCACAAGTGGAGATGACCTTTTGGAGGGAAATCCTTCAAATTAAAAAAAGGGCTCATCAACAAGAGAAAGCCAGCATTTGCCTGGCTTTCTTCCCTTATTATTTCTTTTTATTGTTAAGAAACAGTTTGGATACAATTTCCTTAAAAGCAGGATTATTCATAATTTCAAAGATGTTTATATTTTCTTTTGGAGAATCTTTTTCTACCTTTTGCCCTTCCGTTAGTTCTTCTTCGTCTACGTTTCTTTGGAAGAATGGAAAAGGTGGAGGAGGTAAAGCCTTTTTTGGTTTTGCTTCAGCTGATTGTTCATTTGGTATACCAATTGACGCGAGCGACTTAACAACTTCCCTTAGTACCCCATTATCTTTGAATGCCATAGCCACGGTATACGCAACATTCATCCACATTTCTAATTGCCTGGCCATAATCGATAATTCCTTTGTTAAACCTCTCATATCGTCAATTTTCCCAACAATGTCAAAATTTTTAAAGGAAAATGATTCAGGAATAATCGCTGGGAACCGTGTCTCTTCCTGTTCTTCGACAACAAAGGAACGAGGTGTTCGTTTCTTTTGAGCACTTTTATTACTTACACGAGCTTTCGCTGATTTTTTTTTATGGGAACTCACGTTCTGAATCCCTCCTTAAGTTTTTCCCTGATTTGCCATTTCAATATATGCTATGACCTAAAAAGGCTGATGTTCGCCCATTTCTCTTTGTCCGTCTATTTTTTTCTCCGCCCAATTTTTGCTTTTTTTATATTTTCTAGGCTTTATCCCATCACCGATTTCTCCCTTTCCTAGTAAGTTATATTGTAAAGGAGGAATGTTTCGTGGCTGATCAAAGACCAACAAAGAAAGATTTTGTAGATTTGATTAATTCTGTCATGGGTCGAGAAGTAATGAATGAAGATCAACTTTCTCGTTTTTTGGAAGAGGCAAAGAAAGTCAAAGAAACAAAAGGTACGGAAGGATTACTTGAATATGTACAAAGAGTGACAAATGCACCAACAAGTAAAGATCAACTTCGAAGAATGGCAGAAGAAATCCAAAAGACAGGAAGTGTTGGCTCTGCGTTGGATTTTTTAAAAAATGAAAAATTACTTTCCGATTCTCAAGCCCAACAACTGCAAAAGGCTATTCAAAAAACTGCAAAGAAGAAGAGAAAAAAATAGAAAGGAGTTTTTTCGATGACTCCTTATTCCTGGCATAGGCCACCTTTTTATCCCCCGCCATTTTTTCACAGGTCTTTAGTGAATACTCAATATGTAAAGAAGATTATTTTTATTAAGCCTGATGTTTCTCCGCAGGAATCTTATTATGATTTAAGAATGTGTGGGATTAGAAAATTAAAATATTTAAAAGGACTCCATGCCTTTATTGGAAATGTTCCAGTTCACTTGCGAACGGATTTTCAAACACATCCTGTTATCTTTTCCGTTGAGGAAGATATAGAAGTCAAAATTCATGTTCCTATAAAAGGGAAAATATTTTCAAAACCGCAAGTGATTCCTTGGGGAATTAAACGAATCCATGCCGATCTAGCTTGGCCTGTCACACAAGGAAAGGGAGTTCGGGTTGCTATACTTGATACGGGTATCGCTTTTGATCATCCTGATCTTAGGCCCAATGTAAAAGGTGGGATAAATCTACTTAACCGTTTGTTGCCACCTTATGATCACAACGGACATGGTACTCATGTTGCAGGTATTGTCGGAGCAGTGAACAACAGAATTGGAGTGGTCGGTGCAGCACCAGAGGTTGATCTTTATGCGGTAAAAGCCTTCAATAAAGATGGAACAGCAAAATTATCGGATATTATTAAAGGAATTGATTGGTGTATTAATAATAAAATCAACATTATCAATATGAGTTTCGGCTTTAATGAACCTAGTTCTACTTTCCAAGAGGCCGTACGAAGAGCACATCAAGCGGGAATTGTCATGATCGCCGCTTCGGGGAATAAAGGAACGCGGGGACGATTAGAATATCCAGCTCAATTTCCAGAAACCATTGCCGTCACATCGATCAATAAAGAGGATAAAATCTCTGATTTCAGCACCATTGGACCTAATGTTGATTTAGCTGCTCCTGGTGAAAAGATTACTTCCACTTGGACCAACAATTCCTATCGTGAACTTAGCGGGACATCGATGGCTGTTGCCCATGTAACAGGTGTTGCAGCACTTATTTTAAGTAAATATCGCCTATCATCAGAAGAATTAAGGCATTTTTTACGCCAATCTGCCGAGCCCATCAAAGCATCCTCTTATGCCCAAGGTGCTGGTGTAGTGAATGCTTCGGTATTAGCAAGAGCAGCTGTTGAGTAAATCAACAGCTGCTTTTTTCATAAAAAGAAAGTATAAGATTTGGAGCAGAAAGAGAATTGGCAATGATTTTCCTATCTTTCTATGTTAATATTAGAGTAACTCATGAATGACGAAGTTCTAAATAGATAGATAAAATAGAATTCTGGGAGGGATTCCCTTTGAATAAAGACGCAGCATTTTTTTCGAGTATGGTTGTTGCCGCCATTTCGCTATTATCTACCATTGAAATTTATCCTTACTATGGAAGAAAAGGAGCATCAATTACAGTAATCGCCGCTCTTGTATGGATAGGAATCGGTTTCTACTTTAAAAAATCAAAAGGTTAGTAGATTTAAGTTTTTCTCACCAGTAAAAAAAGAACTCTTTTTAAGTGTCCAAAATTAAAATCCGTATATACTCATTCCACCATCAACAAAAATCGTATGACCTGTTACATAAGTAGAAGCATCGGAAGCTAAGAATACGGCTGGACCTACTAATTCTTTTACATCCCCAACGCGACATAAAGGCGTACGACTGATCACCTCATTATAGTACTCTTCGTTTGCTAATAGTTTCTCCGTTAATGGCGTCTTAAAATACCAAGGGGCAATCGCATTGACACGAACGTTGTATTTTCCCCATTCCAATGCTAAGGTCTTGGTCATTTGAATAATTCCTGCTTTTGTCGCTGCGTAAGCTACCCCTGTTCTTAAAGCAACATGTCCAGCGACGGAACTAATATTAATAATCGAGCCGTGTCTTTGTTCTACCATATGTTTTCCTACTGCTTGGCTAGCAAGAAAAACAGACTTCATATTCGTCTGAACAATTAATTCCCATTCTTCTTCGGGAACTTCAAGGGCAGGGGTGCGAATATTCATCCCAGCGTTATTGATAAGAATATCGATTTTTCCAAAGGTATGTAGAGTTTGCTCCACCATTTTTTCGATCTCTTCTTTTTTCTTTACATCCGTAGAAATGCCAATCGCTTTTCTCCCTTTTTGTTCAATCTCCAAAACTGTCTGGTCAATATCCGATTGTGTTCTAGCTACGACGACAACATCGGCCCCTGCATCTGCCAACCCTAAAGCCATTGCTTTACCAATACCTTTTCCAGAACCAGTCACAATAGCTACTTTACCTTCTAGATTAAACAAGTCCATCTCATTCAACTCCTATTTCAACATTATTTTATCATTTTAGAAAATGATGAAAGAATTATCAATAAAAAGAAAATAAAAAACCCCCTTCTATTTATCATATAGAAGAGGTTATGAGGGGGTTGTGAAATCCAATTACCCTAAGGCAATTCGATCGTCTACGAACTTTTCACCTTTTAACTCTTCAAACGCATGAATTAAATCAGCAGGAGTCATTTTAGCTTTTTGCAACTCATTTAGTTCCAGTACGATTTCACCCTGGTGCATCATAATTAAGCGATTCCCTAACTTCAAAGCTTGATCCATATTATGAGTAATCATTAGAGTCGTAAGATGTTCGCGCTCTACAATTTTTTCCGTAAGATGAGTGATTAATCTTGCTCTTTTTGGGTCAAGAGCGGCTGTATGTTCATCAAGAAGCAAGATTTTAGGTTTTGTAAAGGTGGCCATCAATAAACTTAATGCTTGGCGTTCTCCTCCGGAAAGCAAACCCACTTTGGTTTCCAAGCGGTTTTCTAAGTTTAGTTCCAATGACTCAAGGGAAGTTCGGAAGAAATCTCTAAGATTTTTATTTAATGCTAGGCGTAATCCCCTTTTTTTGCCTCTTTTATATGCCATGGCTAGATTCTCTTCAATGGTCATTGTAGGAGCCGTTCCTGCCATTGGATCTTGAAATACTCGACCTATATATTTTGCCCGCTCACTCTCACTTAAATGGGTTACATCTTCACCATCAATGACAATGGATCCGCTATCCACTTGATAAACACCTGCAATGGCATTCATTAATGTTGACTTTCCAGCGCCATTACTACCGATGACCGTCACAAAATCCCCTTTATATAAATGAAGGTCGATATCGATAAGTGCTTGTTTTTCATTTACGGTTCCTTGGTTGAATGTTTTAGATATTTTATTCACTCGTAACATTGATTTTCCCCTCCTACGCGATCTAGCCCTCTTTGGTTGCTTTTTCCATTGAATAATCAATCGATTGAATATTTTTTTTAGCTACTGCTTCTTTTTTCTTCTTTTTCAATGAAAAGCGAGGAAGAGTAAGAGATAAGATAACAAGTAAGGCTGTAATCAATTTCATATCGGTAGGACTAAAACCTGGAAGATAAAGGGCCAAAGCAATAACCAATCGGTAAATAATCGCTCCACTAATAACTGCAAATGTAGCTCTTTGAATCGAACGATCACCAAAGATTGCTTCACCTATTATAACGGAAGCAAGGCCAACCACAATCATTCCGATTCCCATTTGAATATCGGCATAACCTTGATATTGTGCCATCATCCCACCAGACAAGCCGACCAATGCATTAGACAAAACCAAACCAACAATCGTTGAATAATCGGTATTGACACCCACACTTCGAATCATTGATGGATTATCACCTGTTGCCCGAATAGCCAAACCTAATTCAGTTTGCAAGAACCAATCGATAGTTTTCTTTACGATGACGACAAAAACAAGTAAAAGAATGGAATATAGCCAATCATTGAACGCTGATGTGATAACGGAATTCCCTAAAGACTGGGTTATCATTTCTTTTAAATAGTTAAATGGGGTAAAAATCGTATCAAAACGAAAAAGGGAAAGATTCGCTGTCCCCATGATTTTCAAGTTAACCGAGTAGAGGGCTGTCATGGTTAGAATCCCTGCTAATAAACTATTTACTTTTCCCTTTGTATGCAATACTCCAGTGATGAAACCTGCAATTCCACCGGCAAGTAAGGCGAAAAGTAATGAGAAAAATGGGTTGAACCCTTTTGTGACCAATAAGGTAGAAACGGCAGCCCCCAATGGGAAGCTACCATCTACCGTTAAATCAGGATAATCTAAGATACGAAAAGCCAAATAGACACCTATTGCCATTAAGGCATAGATCAACCCTTGTTCAAACGAACCAATGACTACATTCATAATGTTCCTCCTCTAGCTGTCATAAAATCAAAATTATTCAATCACTTCATCCGCTTTCTTTAACAACTCCTCAGAAAGTTCAACTCCCATCCTTTTCGCTGCTTTCTTATTCACGATCAGTTTCATATCTTTTTGCGTTTCAATTGGCATGTCTTGTGGTTTTGCTTCACCTTTAAGAACTTTTACCGCCATTTCCCCTGTTTGATAACCTAATTTATAATAATCTAATCCATAAGTAATTAAACCGCCTTTTTTGACAGAGTCACCTTCACCTACGACAACTGGAATCTTAGTTTGTTCAGCAACCATTAAAACCGAGTCAAGTGCTGATACAACAGTATTATCTGTAGGAACATAAATCGCATCCACTTTTGCCGCAAGAGCATCTGCCGCTTGTTTTACTTCGGAACTATTGGTAATCCCTACTAACTCTAGATTAAGTCCTAACTCTGGTGCAACTTCTTTTGCAATCTTGATTTGAACTTCTGAATTAGCTTCCCCTGTATTGTAAATAATCCCTACTTTTTTAGCAGAAGGTTTTACTTCTTTAACTAAAGCTAACTGATCCTTCACTGGATTCATATCCGTGGTTCCTGTTACATTTGTTCCAGGTTTATCCATTGACTTGACAACACCAGCGGTTACTGGATCCGTTACAGCTGTGATCAAAATAGGAATATCTTTCGTTTGTTGTGCTGCTGCTTGCGCAGAAGGTGTAGCAATCGCAAAGATCATATCAACCTTATCATTGACGAATTTTTGTGAAATGGTAGTTAAGTTTTGCACTTGACCTTGAGCGTTTTGATAGTCTAATTTCACTTGTTTTCCGTCCTCATACCCGTTTGCTTTTAGCGCATCAATAAATCCTTGTCTCGCGGCATCTAAAGATGGATGTTCTACAATTTGAAGGATTCCGATTATTTTTTGCTTTTCGTTTGCAGCCTTTGAATTATTCGTGTCTGTAGTTGTTGATGTTGAACAACCAACCAAAGATAAAATACTCATTATAAGTACAAGAATCAAAGTTCCCCGAATCCACTTTTTCATATCAATCTCTCCCTACTTTCTATGTAAATTCGGTCTGCTTTATTACTTATATGCTTAAACGTATATAAGCTGCTTTAACGCGTATAAGCAATAAAGTTTTATTGAATTAATGATAACAAGTTTTTAGCCTTTTTACAATCTATTTTTTTGCACAATAGCAAAAGTAGATGACACTTCTGTGCCATCTACTTTTGTTCTTCTAATTCTCTTTTTGCTTTGGAAAGGATCATTTTCGCTTTCAGATAATCCTCATCCATAATCATTTTGTATTCATACAAATCTTGCAGTTCAAGCTCCATCAACACAAGATCATCCAATTGATTTTCTGTATAAATGAATGTACCAAACTGTTTTAATAGATCTCGAACAAACATTATGTCATTCCCTGACATTAGCTTTCTTTCTTTTCGTTTTCATCTAAAATATCTTTCGTTGCATTTTTAAACTCTTTAATGGTTCGTCCAAACGCACGTCCCACTTCAGGTAGTTTGCTAGGTCCAAAAATGACCAATGCAATGACTAAAATCAGAATTAATCCAGGAATACCAATATTATTTAACATCGAAAACACCTCCATGAAATATTAACCACAATATATTAAAGAAAGGTTTCAATTATTATAGATTTAATGCAAAAAAAATGCCAATCACAAACCTCAACTTTAGCCATTCCTAAAAGAAGTTTACTCTGACAATCTGTCATAATGTGCGATTTTGTCAAAATAATTTACTTTGGTTCAAGCTGATAAGTCTCAATTTTTCGATAAAGATTTCGTAAACTGATCCCCAAAATCTGAGATGCTTTTGTCTTATTCCAATCACATTCCTTTAAAACTCGCTCAATATGTTGTCGTTCCAATTCTTCTAAAGAAATCAGTTCCCCTTTTTCTTCGTTCTTCTCTTCTTCATTCAAGTTAGAATTGATCCCTTGAGGGAAAATATCATAAGCTTGAATTATCTTACCCATTGACAAGAGAACTCCTCGTTCAATTAAATGGGATAATTCACGAACATTACCTGGAAAATGATATTGAGATAATGCTTGTAGTGCTTCTTTGCTCAACTTTTTTTCCCCATAATAGGTTTGAGATTTTTTTAGAAAATATTGTGCTAATAAAGGAATATCCGATTTACGTTCTCGTAATGGGGGGACAATTAGTTTCATTACGTTCAGGCGAAAATAAAGATCTTCGCGAAACTTTCCCATCTCTATCTCTTTTTCTAAATTCCGATTGGTTGCCGCTACTAGACGAACATCTACCTTACGCAATTGATTATCTCCCACACGGCGAAATTCCCCACTTTCTAGAAAACGTAATAATTTCACTTGTAGAGGCAATGGCATTTCGCCAATCTCATCAAGAAACAAGGTTCCTTTATGGGCCATCTCAACTAATCCCTTTTTCTCGCTAATAGCACCGGTAAAGGCTCCTTTTGCGTGGCCAAATAATTCACTTTCTAGCAGGTTTTCCATCAGAGCACCTGAATTGATGGCAATAAATGGTTGATTCGCTCGATCACTCCATGCATGAATGGCTCTAGCAATCAGTTCTTTTCCTGTTCCGCTTTCACCTTCGATCAAAACTGGTACATGACTTTTGGCCACACGTTTTGTCATTTCTAACAACATTTTCAGTTTTGGATGTTCGCCGATGATTTCAAATTGGGAGCCTTCAGATTGTAAAACTTCCTTCAATCGTTGATTTTCTTCAAATAGTTGTTTCTTTTCAATCGCTTTTTGAATGATGACATCTAATTCTGAAAGGTTATAGGGCTTGGTCAAATAGTCATATGCTCCTGACTTCATCGCTTCAATCGCTGTTTCTACTGTTCCATGACCAGTAAGCATGATCACTTCCATATCAAAAATCAGTTTCTTGGCTTCCTTTAGCAGTTCTATTCCGTCCATCCCCGGCATTTTAATATCAAAAATCCCAACATCATAATAAATCTCTCTCATTTTCTTAACCGCTTCTTCTCCTGATAGCGCCCCATCCACTTGATATCCTTTTCGCTTTAATCGCTGAACCAATAATTGCAATAGATCTTCTTCATCATCGACGACGAGAATGCGAATTGATGGTTCCATCTGGATCACCTCTTAATTTGCTAGTTCCATCGGAATGGGAAAGACGACTCGTACTTTTGTCCCTTTTCCTTTCTCACTTTCGATCACGATTTCTCCATTTATTTTCTTCATGATCTGATAAGAAATATAAAGTCCTAATCCTGTACCTTTTCCCGCTGGCTTCGTGGTATAGAAAGGATCAAATACCTTTTGTAATTGCTCATTCGTCATTCCTATGCCATTATCTTGAATCTGAACTTCGATCCACTGGTCCTGTACTCTAGCTCCAATCATTAATTGCCCGCCTTCATCCATAGCATCAATTGCATTTTGAATGATATTAATGAAAACCTGTTGGATTTGTAATCCATCCCCGATAATAAATGGTAGAGAAGTTTCAAAGTGTTTAGAGACGATAATATTTTTTTTCTTTAAGGCATACTGCATTAATACTAAACTGTCGTCAATCAATTTGATCAAATCAATATCTTTAGTGATAAACGAAGATTTCCTTGAAAAATTGAGTAAACTCCCCGTAATTTTCTTGCAACGATCTACATTATTCCGAATGATGTCCAAATAACGATCAATTTCTCCCTTCTCTAATAGCTCTTCTACTGATTCTTCTTTTAAGCGTTCTTTTAGATCTTCTGCATAAACGCTGATGGATGCCAAGGGATTATTGACTTCATGAGCAAATCCTGAAGCAAGAATTCCAAGGGAAGATAGTTTATCTGCTTGAATAACCATTTCTTCCAGTTGGCGCTTTTCGGTAATATCTTCAACCACGACCAAATACTTTGGATCCCCCTCTTTTATTTTTTCCAATGGATACATCCGATGCCTATAGGTCTTTTTCTTTCCGTTATAATCAATGGTCGTAATCATTTCATTTTGGAATTGAATGGGATCATTTTTTGTGATTGGGCAATCATGACAAGGTTCAGACAATCGTCTTAATAAAGAATAACAAGAAAATTGTTGGCGATCATCAGCCAACCATTGTCGCAACCGCTCATTCATCCATTCGACTGAATAATCATCGTGAATTAATGCAAAGCCTGCCCCACTTCCATTCACAATCGTATCAAGGCGTTCTTTTTCCCTTGCCAAATGATCTGTTTTTAGCTGAAGTTCATCTGTCATATGGTTAAAAGCAGCAGCTAATTGACCAAATTCATCATTGGATTGATAATTGATTTTTGCATCCAGTTTTCCTTTTGTCACCTTTTGTACTGCTTTTTCCATCAACTCAATCGGTTTGGTAAACCAAATACCAAATATAACACTAAGCAGGACAACTATTCCACTCACAAGTCCCATCATGATCAATAGACGTTGAATCAGAAATTGAATGGGCGCAAATGCTTGTTTAATTGGCTGTTCAATAATTACTCCCCAATCTGCCGAAGCAATCGGGGCATATGCACCAATGACCTTTTCTCCTGTATAACTGCGATACTGTATTGGTTCTGACATCCTACCCTTATGGTTGATCATTTTTTGTAATTCAGGAGCTTGTATAACATTTTTGCCTAATATGACTTGGCCAAAATCGGTATGAGCAATCAATCGATGTTTGTCATCAATCAAATAAATGTAGCTATTTTTACCGGAATGAATCGCAGAGATATTTTGAAATGTACCTTTTAAATTCACATCAACAATGAAATGCCCTTGATAAGAATGATCTTCTGGTGAATAGACCGTTCGTACCATTCGAATCGACGGCGTTCCATCTGCTTTAAACTGAACCGAACTCATCCAATCCTGTTTGTTTGTTGTATTTTGTAATACCAAGTCATGGAGGGAATTCGCCATTTGTTGTAACCTATCCTTACTCGTCCATCGAGATACTCCAATAATAACTTGTCCCTGTTGGTCAAGAAGAAATGCGTTCTCAATTTCCGGATCCTGCTTAAGAAATCCGTACAGACTCTGCTCCCATTGTTGTTTCGCTTGGGAATGGTTAGTAATTCCACCATTGGTATCAATCGTGAGTTGCATCTTGCTATTGATTATAGAGAGTAGGTGATCTACCTCTGTCGCTGCCCGTTGAACAATGTAAAGTTGTTTTTCTTTTACACTTTCCTCTATGGTATTTTTAGTGATTTGAATATTATAGCCGCCAACAATTGCAATTGGTAAAATGGACATCGTAATACCAAAAAATAAAAGTTTAAATTTAATTCGATTCCAAAAAGAGAGTGAATAGCGTTTGTTCTCACCAAGATGTCGATTCATTATTCAATCTCCCTTTCTGTTACAGGAATCCGTTGGATAAACGCACTACCGCTTTTTGAAAAATGAATGTTCAATTTTTTTTCGGTTAACGAATTAGCCAATAACCGTACTGTATTTGGTTTTTCTACCGGAATATCTCTTGAACTTTGACCCTGCAGAATGCGGCTAACCATACTTGCACCTTGGAAACCCTGATCATAATATGAAACACCGTAAGATAAAAGGAAACCATTTTTCACATCATTGATATTCACCCCAAAAATAGGGACCTTTTTCTGCAATGCAATTTGACTTAACTGTGAGCTAATTTCTTCTAGATAAAAACTTGGTAAGACAAGTATACCTTCATTATTTTTGAAATTCATTTTTTTAAGCGTTTCTAAGTGCTGTGTATCTGATACCGAGACAGGGGTTATCTGTATACCTTGTTCCTTTGCTACCTTTTTCACTTGTTCTAAACTGAGTAGACTTGCATCAATTTGTCCATCATAAATAACGATAATTTTCTTAATGGATGGTATAAGCATCTGAAATAACTCTAATCGTTTAGCAGAAAGTTCAATATGTCCATTTTCAACTCCTGTCATTCGGCCATCTGGTTTTTTATAGTTTTCGACTAGATGGAGTTGTCCTGCACTGGCCACACCAAGAAAAATAACAGGCGTTTTTCCCTGCTTATTTTCTTTAAAGAATTTCGCCTCAATCGCGCCGCCTGCTACAATCACATCAAGATTCATCGCGTCTAACTCAGAAGCATATTTCTTCATTAAATTACGGTCGTTCTTCGCATTTCTTACAATATATGATACATTCATTTCTTCAATATATCCTAGGTTTTGTAATCCATCCTTCAATCCTTTTACTTTTTCCAATCGTTCTGGACCACTTATTAGAATTCCTATTCGAAATTGTTCTTTTGCTTCACTTTGATTTTGCCAATGTTGAAAACCTAGAAAGGAAAATAACAACACGCTAACGATGATGGTTCCCCAAGCGAATTTTTTCATGATGGCCTCCAATCTATAAATATCTATCTATATTCATTGTACCATAGGACTAAGCGGAAAAAGTGTTACAAATTTATGCAGACAAAAAACCCACTATTTATATCTGAATATTTATTACCAATCATTCTGCAGTGTTTAAGGAAGTAGAATAATAAAAATGTTTCTATTTAAACCAATAATGATATAAACCAAGATACCGCCAAGTTGTCGTCCTTGCTGGGCGCAACACAAAAAATCCCTATTCGCAAAGGAATAGGGATATAAATAAATATATAATTAAGGGGGGATTGTACATTACTTAACGTTTTTTAACGAATTAATATTGTTCTTTGTTTCCACCTGATTTTAAAATGTTAAAGATATTTTTTGCTATGTCGGTATTGTCAATTAACCCGGAAAACCTTTCTTTTCCAGGGCCATAAGCGTAAACTGGAACATCTTCTCCCGTATGACCACCTGTTGTCCACCCTGTAAAGGAACGCGCATTAAAAATTGCTTCAATCGCATTATCAATTTTTGTTTGGTCTTTTGTAGCAGCGGCCTCTTTTACTGATTGAATTTCCTGTGAAGTTAATTGTAAATTAATATATTGTTTTAATGTGTCTTCTACAATGGCGCCTTTTGCAATCAAATTGGAAATATAGTCTGGTGTCCGTTTTGCTGCTTGGATAGGAGTTGCATTAAAATTATAAATTCCGTTGGCTCCTATAGATAATCCACCGGTTGAATGGTCAGCCGTTGCCACGACTAAGGTATGTCCATCTTTCTTGGCAAAATCAATGGCTGCTTTAAACGCATCCTCGAAATCTTTCACTTCGCTCATGGCGGCGACAATATCATGGTCATGACCTGCCCAGTCAATTTGACTACCTTCCACCATTAAGAAGAAACCTTTTTTATTCTTACTTAAACGTTGAATGGCTGCTTGAGTCATCTCTTGTAAAGATGGAGTTTGATCGTCACGGTCAATCATTTTATCTAAACCGCCAGGTGCGAACAATCCAAGAATCTGCTTATTATTGTCTTCTATTAATTCTTCACGAGTTGTGACATAACTGTAACCGTCTTTTTTAAACTCGCTTACAAGGTTACGATCTTTACGAACGAAGTTCTTTAATCCTCCACCAAGCATGACATCTATTTTATGTTTTCCATTAATCATTTCATCATAATAATCGTCGGCAATCGCATCCATATTTTTACGACTAATTTCATGGGCACCAAAGGCGGCAGGAGTTGCATGAGTGATTTCGGATGTAGCCACTAATCCTGTTGACTTTCCTTCTTCTTTTGCTTGCTCTAGTAAAGTTTTTACATTGGTAAAGTCATTATCGACAGCAATTGCTGCATTATACGTTTTGACTCCTGCCGACAAAGCAGTGGCAGCAGCAGCTGAATCTGTGATATTCTCATGTTCATCTTCTGGATAGGTGGTTTGTAGTCCTACTAGGTATTTATCAAATTCGGTTTTCTCCATTTCCGGCGTATTTGGATTATCCTTCATGTAACGATATGCCGTTGTATAAGATGTTCCCATTCCATCCCCGATTAACAAAATGACATTCTTAATCTTTGCTTCATCCTCTTTCTTTGCATCAACAAACGATGGGATGACACCAGACATTGTTGTAATGACCATCGATGATAGAAATGCAATAAGTAAAACTCTTTTACTAAATTTCTTTTTCAATTTACTTCTCCTCCTTCAAGCTTTGTTTTTTCTCACATGAATAACTATAGCTTGTAAATGTTAGGAGAATATTTGTTAATTGTAAATCCTTATTAATGAATTGTTATAGTTATATTAACACCAAATTTGGATCTATTCCCTTAAGGGACAATTCCCTTAACGCATTCTATACAGATTGATTGAAAACAGAATAGACTGGGTAAAAAAAACTGTAGTTCGTATTGAAAACGATCACAGACAAAAATGATCAGCCTTATTTGATGAGTACAAACAAAATTCAGATAAAAATAAGCTTAATGTAATATGTACAGGTCTATAAATAAACTAAGTGTCATAGTTCAAGCTGGGCTACGCATATAAGTAGTAGTGAAATGAATGGGGGGACAAAAATGTGTCCAAAAGAGAATCACCATTTAAGCGGACGTTTCCGTAAATATGCAGCACCAGGGCCATACCCTGAAATAAAAGTGCTAAAGCCAAACCGAGCCTACGCAGAAATTCTAATGGACGACTACGCAGGTGTAATAAGTGAATTTACTGCGATCAATCAATATCTATATCATCATTATTTTTTTGATATTATTGACAATCAATTAGCTGATTTATTAGAAGGTGTTGCTGTCATTGAAATGTACCATTTGGAAATCCTTGCTGAATTGATTATTTTGTTGGGAGGAGATCCACGAATACGAGGTGGCGAAAGTACAAAAGGGAAATATTGGAATGGTAGTTTTATTGGTTATGGTAAAACCTTGTGCGAACAGCTTGATTTGGATATTCGTGCAGAGGTTGAAGCAATTAAAAATTATGAGATCCACATTCAGCAAATTGCCGATCCCCATATACAAGCCATATTACGACGAATTATTAAAGACGAGGAGCATCATATTGTATTGTTTGAAGAACAAAAAAGACGATTTAAGTGTAGGTAGGTTTGATAAATGGAAAGAAAAGCATTGCTTTCTTTGGGAGCATCGCTAACTACTTTTTAAAGAAGTTAGCGATGCTCCTTTCTTAGAGTTTGAAAATGGAAATTACGCTTTTTAATTCCTCAGCCATCTTAGCAAGTTCCTCTGATGAGGCGGCAATTTCCTCCATTGATGCGGTTTGTTCTTCCGTAGATGCAGCAATGGTCTCCATATTTTTTGCTGCACCTTCTATGGTTTCGTTAATTCCTTTAATCAACCCTACCATTCCATTGATTCCAGAAGTAACTTGTTGCACAGATGCCGAAACCTCCTGCATCTGATTGGATACCTGATCCACTGCTCGTTGAATATCGAAAAATGAAGTTTTTGCTTGTTCAATCATGATCATTCCTTCGCTAACTGAATTCTCTTGTTGTTTCATTTCATGCACAACTTCTGTAATTTCGTTTTGAATATCAAGGATAAGCTCATTGACATTCTGTGCAGCATTTCCTGATTGTTCGGCTAACTTACGAACTTCATCCGCAACTATAGCAAATCCCTTTCCATGCTCTCCAGCCCTCGCTGCTTCAATCGCTGCATTTAAGGCTAATAAATTGGTCTGTTCTGCGATTTCCGTAATCATTTGAACAATTTGCCCAATCTGATTTGATTTATTATCTAATCGATGGACAACCTCTGCAAAATCTCCTACCTTTGTATGAATGAATTCCATTTGTTGAATTGCCTTTTCCATCACTTGGTTCCCATTCTCCGCTGTCTTTGATGCTTCAATAGCTGCATTGGCTGTTGTCTTTGTATAAAGCCCTATTTGTTCCATGCTATTCGATATTTCCGTTACTGTTCGATCCGTTTGCTGTGTCTGAATCACGATATCTTCTGTTCCACTCGTAATTTCTTGAATCGAATTCGTAATCTGTTCAGTAGCTTTACTCGTTTGCTCAGAACTTGCGTAAAGCTCTTCAGAGGATGCCGCTAATTGCACAGACGTTTCCTCCACCTTTTTAAGAATCGTTGATAATTGTTCCACCATCTGATTCGTAGAAAGAGCAAGCTGCCCCAATTCGTCTTTCGATGTTTTCTTCGTAAAAGGAATACGTTTTGTAAAATCACCTTTGGCTAGTTGATCCATCGTATCTACTACTTGTAGAATAGGTTTTGAAATTCGCTCTCCAATAAAAATTCCTATTGCAGCACCAACGATAATCGCAATAAGACTTATCCATAACATAGACTTCTCCGTTTTTGTGCCATTACTTACAATGCTTTGTAAATGGTGTTGAATTTCTTTCTCTTTTTGCTTCGCTAGGTCTTGGCTTAAGAGTACTAATTTTGTTGACTGATCACCGACTAAAGGTTTTGCAATTTCTAATGCTCTTTGCTTCTCCCCTTTTTGCCATAAGGGAATGACCTGTTTTTCAATTGCGTTTGTCCAATCTGTAAATCCTTGCTCGAATTCTAGCAGATTGGGTGGGACGTTTCCGGTTTTCTTTATCTTTTCAATACTATTTTCTAATTGAGTCGTAATGTCTTCATAATTTTTAATCATCTTTGCTTCATTAAACAATAAATAGCCGCGAATGGCAGCATTTGCCCGTACCATGTTGAATCCCATATTCTCATAATTGAGTAATTCATTTTGTTTTGTTTCAATATCATTGACTCTTTTATTCACTTGTTGGATATTCACGACGGCTAGGATGGAAATCACTAGTAAAATAACAAGAATGGTAAAGATACCCAATAGAATTTTGCTCCGAATTCCCATACCTTTTTTAATATTCATGATTTACTCCCCCTAACATTTGAGATTTGCAACTATAACAAAAGGAAAAGAAGCGTAGCCTTTTCGACTACGCACATAGCAATATATATATATTTATAGGGAAGGTTAAAGAAATGTAATTGCATTGCGATAACAAACATCCTTGCATAGATTGCAGCCAATACATTGTTCTTGTTGAAAAACAAGTTGTTGATCTTCTTGATGAACTTGAATTGCCTTTGTAGGACAGACTTTTTCGCATATCCCACATAAGGTACATTGATTCATATCGAATTGAAATTCTTTTTCTTGCAATGGATAACTCAATTCCAAACTCGGTTTGATCCATTTTTGGTATACTTGTAAACGAATCGATTGTTGAGTAGTTAATTCACCATTTTTCCACGGAGAATTATCCTTTTCCTTAAAGAGTGATTTTACAATGGTTTGTTTGGCTTCATTACCAAACACTTTAAAAAACTCTCGTCGATTGATTTGGCCTGAATCTTGAAGTTCCTTATTACCATTTTGTCCATTGTTAATTAAAGCACGATAAGTTGCACGTGTCGTCGTAATCCATTCAATCTCAGGATAACGTTTCTTCCATTGATGAAGACGATTTTGAAACAGATTTTTACCTTTAGATAGAGTACATTGATCACAAACATCTGTCAAAAAACAAAATTGATTGATACCATTTGCAATTGCTAATTGAATCGTAATTTCATCAATCATCGCCAAACAGGGTAGTATCAATTGGTTTTCTAATAGGTTTATTTCTTTGGCTTGATGACAATGGAAAAATATTATTTCATTGCCTTCTGTCTTTTTCTTAACTTCTGTATAAAACTCTTTATTTGGTTTTTCTCTTAATTCTAATGCTTCTGTAGGACAGACGGAGGTACATAGGCCACACCCATTACATGACCAATCAATCGTTAAACGAGGTTGTAAGTCAATAGATTGATTTGGGCAAATCTCTATACACGCATTGCAAGAAGAAGATTTATGGCGAGTATGGGTGCATTTTTCAGGGTGGACTTGAATTGGTATTTTTCGTTCGGCCCATTTCATACCAATCTTCAATAAATTCCCTAGCACACCTACGACCTCCAATCTAGGTTTTGAGGATTATATGTTCTCACGCATTCCGATTCCTCACGGCTTTCTTTGAATAAACAGTAGCTAAGATTCATATATTTTGTCGAAAATTATATTTCATAATAAGGATGATCTTCTGTAATCGGTAATACATAGAACAATACAGCTAATAAAACAATCTCCAATGCAGCAAAACCAAAGATAAACCCTAAATGAACAGGATTAGGAATATATTCTGTCCACCCATTTCCATCTAATTGAAGTTGTTGACCGCCAACAACAAAATTCATCCGCATAGCCATAACACCAAACAACGTCATTAGTGAAGCTAACGTAATACCTAAATAAGACTTACGAATCTTAGGAATGGCAAACATAATAAAGGGAATCAGTAAGCCAATTGTGACTTCATAAAGCAAGAACGATACTTGATGTTCGCCATGAAGCATCTGCCAAGCCGTTTCATAAGCATTGGTTCCTGCGTAGAATAGAACGATAAAATCAACAATTAGTAAAACCGCATCAATTAAAATAAACCAAACCATCATTTTGGCAATATCAAAGATCAACTCTTTTCTTTCTTCCGTAATTCGTTTTTCACGACTTAAAAACCGCTCTGCAAGCATAGTTAAGATTAAAAGCAATCCTGTTCCAGATACGACTGCCGACATTAAGAAAATAAATGGCATTAACGCGGTATTCCAAATCCCTCTTGCCTGAACATTGGCTAAAATAAATCCTGTATAACCATGAACGAGCAGCGCTAATGGGACATTGATCATACCAAGTAACTTTACACGTTTTTGATCTTTTTGGAAGGATTCTTCACTGGTATCTAACTTGCCAAAGGATAAAAAGCGGTATAATTTTCCTCTCCAGTTCGTTAATTGTTTTGCACCGATTGCAAAATCCTTGCGAAACATAAACCAACCATAAATGGCTGTCATGATGGGATATGCGGTTAAGAGAAAAGAGCCATAACTGATTGGTGATGTAGGATTAAAATAGACGAACAAATGCCAAAATCTTGTTGGCTGTTCAAGATCCACAATTAAATGTAATGGCGCAATGACAAGTAAAGAAAGAGCCATCACGGTTCCAATTTTGGCAATCGGTTTATATTTCTTAATCCCTAATACCGAACTTAAACTAGATAATAGGAATGATCCTGCACTAAGTCCTGTATAGAAAAAGTATACGGAGATCAAATAACCAAGTGGAATCTCATGGTGTACATTGTATAAATAGTTGAGATTTACAAACTCTCCCATGTTATTTCTCCCCTTTCTTTAAGGCAGAATAATCAGAACTCATTAATGTACCGTCTGCATCAATATAGTATACTTGTGGCTTTGTTCCCATTTCTGGCTTTAATACTTGGGTATTCTTTGTTGCCACTAATTGATGAACCAAACTATTCGGATCATTCAAATCGCCAAACACCCTTGCTCCACCCACACAAGTTGCGACACAAGCCGGCTCTAAACCTTCTTCCACACGATGATAACAGAAAGTACATTTATCTACGGTATTGGTAATCGGATTCACATAACGGGCTTCATAGGGACACGCAGCCATACAATATTTACACCCGATACAACGATCATAATCGATGAGAATTGTACCGTCTTCTGCTCTCCATGTCGCCTCAACAGGGCAAACCTTTTGGCAGGGAGCATCTTCACAGTGGTTACATAACCGTGGTAATTTTGCTCGTTTTACATCTGGGAAAGTTCCTACTTCGATCTCTTTTACCCAGGTACGGAATTTCCCATCTGGAACATTATTTTCTATCGTACAAGCAACAGTACAAGCATCACATCCACTACATTTCCCAATATCAATCACCATTGCATAGCGTTTTTTTCTTTCCTGAACTTGTTCATTCCCCATAACCATTCACCTCACTGTTTAGAATCATCTGACGATCTAGTTCTAAAAATTTTTGGACAAGTTGAACAAATAAAGCGTAAAATGTTCCAGTTGCAATGGAGATAAAGCTTTCTGCATATCCCTTAATAAAGGGAATAAGATGGCCTTCTAACATTTCAATCTCTTCCTCTTGAATTCGTTGCCTAAGTTCCATTCTCGAATGTGTTTCCATGTTACATAGATGAGCCATATATGCAAGTTCATAGCCAAGATGATCAGACATTGCCAATTGTTTGATTGGAAGATAGATATCTAGTTTTTCAGGAATAAATTTTACCTGCTCATATCGCTCTCTTAAATCGATCTCCGTTTCCCCCCACATTTTGTTATAACGGACAATCGACTCAACACAAGGAGCATAACGCCCTGAAACAGGTACGAAAAACAAATCGTAAAAATCTTGCTGAATCTTTTCTATTGTTAAATCTCCTTGCAGATATTGATCGATCAATCGATCCCATTCTTGAAAAGAGATCTCTTCTGCAAATAGTGTTTTTAAATAGGGAGTTGTCGCGATTAAGCCTTCAAGCCATTCCCTTGAAGGCTCTTTTAAAAACAAAGAAGCAAAAAACTGATAAAGTTGTTCTCGTGCTGTAATCTCAATAATTGACAACATGATGAAACCTCCCCGTTTACAATTTAATCAGTTTTGCCCGTGTGTCATTGCGGGAAATGGCACCACTTACAGGGTCATTCACCATGTTTCCATTTTTCTCGCGATGGGCAATGGGGTTTAGAGCAACACCGGCAGCAATTTTTTCATTTCCTACAACTTTTTTGTCCCCCAATTGATAAGTTCTGCTTCCATATTCCCAATGTCCATATCCAAATGCGATTGCAATGGTTCCTGGCATTAACCCGTCGCGAACTTTTGCCTCGCCAATGGCTTCACCTGTTGCAGTCACAATTTTTACTTTGTCGCCATCACGGATTCCCAACTTCTCTGCTGCATCTCGTGGAATCTGAATTTGATTCGATTCTTTAATATTGCGCAACTTTCTGATGTTGGCTAATGTTGACGTACTTCTAAATCTTGACTTATAAGAAATGAGAGTAAATGGCCATTCCGATTCTGGATAAGCATCTTTGATCGCTTTTCCATCGCTAAATGCAGGTTCGATATAGGTAGCCGTTCCTTCGAAATACTCACCCGTTAATGAGTTTTTGCTAGAACCCACAAGCTCGTTATAAATATTTAGTACTCTTGGGTATTTGTATTTGAGATCGTCACCTTCGTAGGCATTTTCTCTCGCTTCAAATCGACCACCACGTACAAGGACATAGAGGACTTTCTTCCATTCCTCGGGTTTGAGTATGTTTTCAAAACCTTTTAATGCTTCATCGATTTCCACAAGTTTCACTTCTTCCGGTTTCACATCTTTTACCGGTTTCTTTCCATCATAGGCAATATTGGCAATTGCTCTTAAATAGAAGTCCTCTTGACGGTGTAATGGATAAAGTTTGCCATCTGTACCTGGAATCGCCTGATCACCAAAGCCAGGTAAACCTAGCATTTTTGCAATATCAATGAGATAGGTTTCCATGTTGATATGACGGCCATCTGCTAGCTTTGGTGTCTTGGGAGTGACGACAGGCCAACGAGTGGCGGATACTTTATTGACCATACCATTCCATACGCTTGGTAAACCCCAGCTTTCATAGAAGACCGTATCAGGGACGATATAATCAGCATAAGCCGTTGTTTCTCCCATCACGACATCAATCGAAATAATCAATGGAATATTTTTCGGGTCCTTTAACCCTTCAATGATATCCTTTTGATAAAGTCCAGGAACGGTATATAAAGGATTCATTTGATGGTTTAAAAGAATTTTTGGACGATATGGATATCCTTTGATTGCCGAAGGAATAATCTCTTGCATCATTTCTTGAGCAAATGGGTAATATGGTTCTTTCGCAGGATAAGGATTTTCTCCTTTTGCCACTTTTTCTTTATATTCTGTCGTATTTTCATAAGCAAACTTCTCTCTAGAGAGTTTGACACCTTTTGGCTTTTGCGCACCAGGAATGTTCAGTAAATCATATTTTGGGCCTTCATCAAAGGTTTTGAATCCTCCTGCGCTTTTACTCATTCCACCTTTTTTGTTCACACTACCGACTAAAGCATTAAGAAGAATAATCGCTAAGCTTGAATAAAAACCATTCGGATGCATCGATGGACCACCATGATGATCCGTTCCTACTTTCGTTCCCCGTTTGGTAAACTCATCAGCCAACCAAGTGATTTTTTCTACAGGTACTCCTGATCGCTGACTATATTCTTGTAATGTATATTTCTCTGCATTTTCTTTTAGTGCCATTAAGGAAGTCTTGACTAGAATCTTGCTGCCATCTTTTCCTTGCACTTCCCCTTTGAAAAGAATCTGCCCAAACTTACTCTTCTTGTTCGTGGAAACTTGTAATGTATCTCGATCAATCACTACATATTCATCTTCTGCACCAATCCCTAAATCTGCTGCACGTAAAAATTTCCGATAATTCGGATGTTTGGGATCATCAATGATGAGGTAAGCCGCATTGGTCCAACTTGGATAGCCAATTTGTTTGGCTGATTCTTCATTTACAGCGGATAAATATTTCTCGTTATAACGTCCTTTTTCCAAAATCCAGCGAATCATTCCCATAGCTAATGCGCCGTCTTGGCCAGGTTTTATCGGAATCCATTTTCCTTTGGTTCCTGTGAGATTGGGTAAGATTGGATCAACAACAACAAATTGCAAATTGCCCTCAACTGCAGCATTCGCTGTCTTCCTTGCAATGGGTTGATAAGGATTTCCTGCTTGTCCTGGTGCTGTACCGAAGAAGATAATGAAGTTTGATTCATCAAAATCAGGTTTCATGTGTGGACTTTTTTTCCACTCATCGGTAAACGCCTGATAAGCTACACGCCGCGCTCCTCCGCAAATTCCTGTATGACCATAAGAGTTCACAGTGCCATATGCTTGCACAAATCTTTTCGTAAATTCTGTTCTTCCATCATATCTTCCACCGAGGAACACCATTTGATTTACTTTTGCCCCTAATTCCGGGCGATTAGGATCAATTAATGTTTGCAAATCACGAACTTGTTTAAATCCCTCGATTTCTCGATCTTCCCCAATTTCTTTGAACAATTTCCCACCATTCACTGTTTCATTTAGTAATTCCTCATAGGAGATCGGTTTCCACTTCCCTGATCCCCTTTCCCCATTCCGCTTTAATGGAACCAAAATCCGTTGTGGATCATATGTGGTCTCAAACGCACTATTTCCCCTCGGACAAACGGTCGCTCGATTGATAATTCCTTTTTCCTCATATCGGCTTGCACTTAGGTAAGCTTCAAGAAGCGGCGCATCGTATTTTATTGGATTTTGTGCAGAGTTGGGGTGGTAAGGGTTACCGAACACTTTCACGATTTGTCCTGTTTTCTTGTCAATTTTTAAACGATTCCCACAAACGCTAAAACAACCTAAACAAACGCTATTTCGCATGACGTAATTTGGATTAAGTTCAACTTTACCCGTTTTTAGATCGACTTTGATTTCCGGTTCTTGCCCTGTCTTGGTTGAGCTTTTTTTTCGCTTTGAAGTTGGTCGAAAGTTCTCATCGGCTGCTACTTTTCCTAAACCGATTCCGAAAATGCTTAACGATCCAATAAATGCGGAAGCTTTTAAAAAGTCTCTTCGGTTTAATTTCATATCAACATCACCTCAGTACTTGGAATCATCACTGATTTTGTCGAATATTGTTTTATGCAAAAATAATGCCAAGATTAGATGTTTGGGAATAAAAATTGTGGGGAGCTGATTTTATATAAGAAATCTGTTTGAAAGTAATTAATGCTTTTATTTTTCAAGTCAAAGACCATGAAATAATGTCCTCTTTCTATGACAAATTGGCATATCCAAAACACGGAAACGATTATTGTAAATTCCGTTTCCGTAGTCTATAGTAGTAATCAAAGAAGAAAAAATGGGAGGGAAATTATGAAACGAATCGTCATGATCTTTTTCTTACTATCCTTACTTTTGATTGGTTGTTCCAACCAAGAAGAGGTTTACTCTGGAACTTTGGAAAGCGAAGAAATTCCAATTCTAGCAGAAGTGGGTGGACCAATCATCGATTTAGCTGTAGATGAAGGTTCACAGGTGAAGAAAGGAGATATTTTAGCCAAGGTGGATGATCGGATCTTACAAGCCCAATTAAAAGAAGCAAAAGCTGCTGCTGAAGCAGCAAAAGCCAATTTAGATGAAGCGAAAGCAGGAACAAGAAATCAAGAGATCAAAAAAACTTTATCTTCTCTAGAACAGATCAATGCTGAAATGAGCCAATTGTTCGTCCAAGCTAAGAAAGCTGATGAAAATATTTCATTGAAAAAAGCACAATATGATCAAATTGCGAGTTTACTCGCATCCGCCAGAAAAACGCTCGATTATCAAAAAGAAAAATTAAAAGAATTAGAAGACAGTGATGCTCCTGATTCGCAATTGAATGCCCAGCAAGAAGCCATTAATCAAGCTGAAGGACAAGTGAATTCCTTAACCGCTCAACTACGACAAATGGATGCCCAATATCAAATGGCAAAACGGGACAAAGAAGCGATTCAATCACAAATCGATGGGATCAATGCTAAGAAAAAAGCTCAAGAGGCACAGTTAGACCTGTTAAAAGAAGGTGCAACTCCTTTTACCATCTCTCGCCTTTATCATCAATGGCAACAAGCGTTAGCCCATGAAGAACAGATAAGGATACAGTTAGAGAAAACAACGATTACTTCTCCAATTGATGGAATTGTTCTCAGAAAAAATATTTCCATCCATGAAACAGTAAAACCCAACTATCAACTATTCACCCTGCTCAATCCGAAGAAGTTAAATGTAAAAGTATATATTCCCGAGAATAAGCTGAATCAAGTCAAGGTTGGTAATACAGCACTGCTTCGGGTCGATGCCTATCCTAACAAAACATTTAAAGGGAAAATTACTTTTATTTCCAATCGAGCAGAATATACTCCCCAAAATGTACAGACACCTGATGAGCGGACAAAATTAGTGTTTGCAGTTGTTGTTGAACCCATTGAAGGATGGAATGAATTGAAGCCAGGAATGCCAGTTGATCTCACTTTTGATAAGGGTGATCAACAATGAATATCGCTATTTCCTGTAAAGATCTAACAAAAAAATTCGGTTCATTAACAGCAGTCGATCACATTAGTATTGAAATTCCCAAAGGTTCAATATATGGTTTTTTGGGGCCAAACGGCTCAGGAAAATCAACAACAATCCGAATGTTATGCGGACTTATTACGCCCACTTCCGGAACTGGAACGATTCTAGGTTATGATATTGTAAAGGATGCAGAAAAAATCAAACAACGGATCGGCTATATGTCACAGAAGTTTAGTTTGTATGAAGAACTCACAGTGGACGAAAATCTAGATTTTTATGCAGGGATCTATGGACTGAAAGGAAATACAGCTAAAGAGCGAAAAAAAGAATTAATTGAAATGGCTGGTTTAACAGGAAGAGAAAAACAACGTGCAGGTACTCTTTCTGGAGGTTGGAAACAACGGTTGGCCTTAGCCTGTGCCTTGCTTCATCAACCTGAAGTCTTAATCCTAGATGAACCAACAGCAGGTGTTGATCCTGTTTCGAGAAGAATCTTTTGGAACGTGATCCGCGACTTAGCCAAACAAGGTATGACTGTTTTAGTGAGCACTCATTATATGGATGAAGCCGAAACATTTGATTTTGTCACCTTTATTTATAATGGGAAATTATTAGCCAAAGGGACACCAGAGGAATTAAAACAACAAGCTCTACAACAAAGTCTGGAAGATCTATTTGTTCTATACGTCAATGCTCAAAATGGGAAGGGGGAAACCAATAATGCAATTGACAAAACCTTCATTTAACTGGTTAAGATTTACTTCTATTATTAAAAAAGAGATCCTCCAAATACGTAGAGATCCCCCAAGTTTGGCGATTGCCATCATTATGCCGATTTTCATGCTTCTTTTATTTGGATATGCTGTAAACTCAGATATCGAACACTTGTCTACAGGTGTTTGGGATCAAGATAAGAGCGCGGAAAGTCGAGAATTTATTCAAAATCTAGTGAATACCAAGTCGTTTCAGGTTCTCTATTATGCAAATAGTTATGATCAAATCCAAGAATTAATCGACCAAGGAAAAATTAAAATTGGAATTATTATACCACCTGATTATAGCCATCTTCTGGATAAAGGAGAGAGCGCCTCAGTACAAATGCTTGTGGATGGAACAGAACCCAATGCTGCAAAAACAGCTCTCACTCATGCCGAATTAACGATTCAACATCAAGCATTGGATCGACAACAACAGCTTTTAGCAAAACAAGGTGTAGGTAGCTTTGAACCGTCAATCTCTATCGTACCAAGAATTCTCTATAACCCAAATATGAAAAGTTTAGTTTTTAATATTCCTGCATTGATTGGCTTAATCATGCAGAACGTAACGGCAATTCTTACGGCATTTGCTTTAGTTCGTGAAAAAGAAAGAGGAACAATGGAACAGTTGGTCGTCACTCCAGTTCGCCCAATCGAATTAATTCTTGGAAAATTGGTTCCCTATGTTGGAATTGGGCTCTTTTCTTTTAGTATTGTTCTCCTAACTGGGGTTTACTGGTTTGGCGTACCTGTAAAAGGAAGTATTCCATTACTCATGCTCTTAAGTTTATTATTTTTAATCACCACGTTAGCGATTGGGATCTTGATTTCAACAGTAGCCAAAACGCAGTTACAAGCCATGCAAATCTCGTTTGCTTTTATCTTACCTAGTGTGCTGTTATCTGGATTTATCTTTCCAAGAGAGACGATGCCAACCATCATTCAATGGTTTGGCGGATTGATTCCCCTCACCTATTTCTTAGAAATTCTTCGTGGTATCTTTTTAAAAGGAATAGGACTGGAATATCTTTGGCGGGAAACTTTGATTTTATCTGTTTTTGCACTTATCATTTGTACCATTGCAATCGTTAAATTTCATAAACGAATAGAATAAACAGGATGTGAAAATATTGGAATATCCAAAGGCAATCAAACAAACGGCGTGGAGATTATTTTCGGAAAATGGAATCAAAAACACTTCAATTGAAATGATTTGTAAGGAATTGCAAATCGCAAAAAAGACCTTCTATAAATACTTTGACAATAAAAAAGAATTAATTCGGTCGATCGTTCATGATAATTTTTCTGTCTTTCAAGACCTTTTTAATACTTCGATGATTGAACAGTTATCTCCTATTACTACCTTTTTACGTTTTATTCAACAATTACGTCGCATGACCCATGGGGAATATTCGTCTAATGAGCAAGACACGAAGTTCTTTTACCCGATGTATCCAAATATCATGATAGAATTGCCACTTCTTTATCCCCATATTTGGGAAGAAATTGATCAGTTTCGCCATTCTTTATTAGAGAGAATCGCTTATCTTTTAGAGAATGAGAAAGAGGATTTTATCAAGGAAACAATCCATGTGAAAGTAATCTCAAGAATTCTTTTTGCGATGATTGAGACGGTGATCCACCCACTATTTTTACAACAAAACAATATTTCTTTTGATCAAGCCTTTCATTCTGCAATGACCATTCTTTTCACAGGAATTATCAAAGAGGAAAAACAAACAGAGATCATGGGACGAATCTATACTTCAGGAGAAGCACAAGATTGACTTTTATGTAAACAATTATTAAGATAAAGTTTAATTAAATAGAAATCAGCAGTTTCAAGTGGATGAGCCAAACAAAGTATGGGTGGCTGATATGACTTATATTTGGACGAAAGAAGGCTGGCTGTATTTAGCTTCGATCATGGATTTGTTTTCTCGTAAAATCGTGGGCTGGTATCTTTCCGAGCGCATGACAAAGGAGTTAGTCATGAAAGCATTCAACCGGGCTATCCATCAGAGAAAGCCTCAACCTTGTCTGATTCACCATTCGGATCGAGGGAGCCAATATGCATCGAATGAATATCAAGCGATGTTGCGGCAATACGGCATACAGACCAGCATGAGTCGAAAAGGAAACTGTTATGATAACGCATGTGCGGAATCGTTTCACAGCATCATCAAAAAGAAACTGATTTTCCACGAGACCTTTACAACAAGGAAAGAGACCAAACATCGGATTTTTGAATATATTGAGTATTTTTATAACTCTCAGCGAATTCATTCCGCTAACGAGTACATGTCTCCGATGGCATATGAAAAGCTGCATCAACACGGCAAAAAACAATCCTTCTCTGAATGAAATCGCGATATGGCGGTTTCTTAATCCTCTTGATAAGGGGAAGGGTTTACCAACCGTTCTCCTTATCAAGAGGCCACCAAACGAAGTGCGGTTGTAGGGGTTAAAATGTTTCTCCATTTTATGTGTCTATTTTCTTGACATAATACCAACTCATATCCCGCTTCTTTTGAGAATGTTGAAATGAGCCATAAAAGATTTATACAATAAATTCCCCAATTTTAAGATTTATGTCTGAAAAAATTGCACAAAATTATTATATTGTTTATCGATTTCAGTAGCGTATTCCATACCACTAACTTTTCTAATTAGAGACTCTATATTCGTTTTGTATTCTTTATCCATTAAATCTAAGGAAAAAGTTATCCTTCCAAGAGATGCTATTTGACTTTTAGAATAATAGATATGGACACTATTTGTTATTGGATAATCGATTTTTTTAAAAATAGGTAATTCAAATGATATTTTTCTTCCCATATCTACATAATTATAAATCCTATTTCCTTTCATAGATGACAGAACAATTGAATAAGGATTTATGTCAGTTGCATAATAACAGAGTCTTGATGTACCAGAAAATCTCGAATTTATTTCTAATATATAAAACTCATCTCCTTTTATAACTATATCAATATTTAACCAGTGTACACTTTTTGTAATATTTGTTATTTTTTTAACAACACTAATAAGCTTTTCATTTAAATGTTTAGGGAGGATATATGGACACGATCTAACTTTTTTTAATGGGTGTTCAAACTTGTTCTTATCGGTCTTCCCTTTATAAACAGGAGGATACATAAAAAATATATCTCCTCTTGAATAAACATCTACACTTATTTCAATTCCTTCAATAAATATTTCAGCCAAAATAGGGTACTTCACAAAAGAAAGATCCTGATTTTGGTTGGTGTTTATCAAAAACATTCCTCTACCCGAAATACCCTCGATTTCTTTCAACACTATTGGTATATCCTGATATTCACGCATAATACATCTCAATTCTAATTCGTTATTACAAACTCTACCATCAGGAACTAGTATATTTTGTTGTTTAAGTACTTCTTTTGTTTTAGCTTTATTTATACACAATTTGGCCGTACTTACCTTATGACCCATAAATATGATGTCATGTGCATTACATAGTTCACCAATTTTAGCATCCCAGATTGCTCCATTATCGTAACCGGTAGTGGAAACACAAAAATTAATTTCCCCAAGTTCGATCATTTTTCTTATTTTATTTTCTATTTCTCCCAAGCTTTCCCCAGTGATTAATTTTGTCAAATTAAAATTATTTTCACCATCTAATATATCCGATTGATTAACTACAACCATTTCAAACTCATGTTCAATAAAAGCTTTCTGAATTAAATCGAGTCTATCGGTTGCAGTTACTAACCCACGCATTATAGACTCACTCCAATCTATATTTCTTTGACATGATATAAAAGTATAAAATTTGCAAGATAATTACAATAGATGCAAATGCCATAACACTCCTAACATTATAAATATCTGATAATAATGCATAAAAAAATGTACCTAATGAACCAAAAATAGTACACAATATTCTATATATAGCCCAGTAGTTAGCCAAATGATCCGATTTATTCTTATCGGTTAATGTGGTCAAATAATATCTTTGAACCACAGCATAAATCATATTAAATATGGAAGATAGAAAAAGTATAATTGCAATTAAAGAAACAGAGCGGAGGAAAATAAAACAGAGCGGAGGAAAATAACAGATAAATAGAGTGTTCCCATTAGAAATATCGACAAAAGCATAAATCTTATTGTATATATATATTTATTTGTCATATATTTGGTTAGTATAATTCCACCTATGAATAGCCCTAGCGACATAGAGCTTTCGAAAAAACCATACGTTACTTCATCCTTTTTTAAAACACTAAAAACAAAAACCACAATTAATGAATTATATCCTACAAGAGAAAAATAAAGTAATGGAAAATAAACCGTTAATAATCTTCTTTCGTAATTATCTTTTGACTTAATAATTCCTATGACGGTCAGTAACGCTGTTTTTTCCTTAGAATGAACTTCTATTCCATCGTTACCATATTTTTCTACAGGTTTAAGTGCAAGTATTAAGCAAGCACTAATAAGAAAAGATAACGCATCAACTATCAGAGTCAATTTAAAACCGTATAAATTATAAATAAATCCTGCAATAGAGAGCCCTATTGCTAACGAAATTGTAGTAACAACCTGATCTACGCTATTAATTCTTTTTCTGTCTGAGGCTAAACAATATGAGTTCAATAATACAACTCGTGCTGGCGAATAAAATATCTGTATTCCTTCCATTATAATTATTATAATCAATACCAAAATAAGGTTAGAATTAAAGAAGTAACATAATAAAAGAACTAGTAAAAATCTTATTAAGTCGCTATATAAAGCAATCTTTTTTTGTATAGTAACTGAAAAAGGTTTGTATACTATGAGACCCAAAAGATTTGTAATACCTTTTATTATAACAAAACTAGTTGTAGCAAGAGCAGATTGAGTTTGATAGTAGATAGTTGTTGAAATAGCTATTAGGTAAAACTGATCCCCAAAAGAGGAGATCAGTCTGCTAGCATAGAGTAGAAAAACATTTCTTTTCATTGGTATCAGTCTATACCTCGTCATATTCTATAAAAAAGTTTTGTTTAATCCATTCAATCCGCTCTCCTACTTCTTTTGAATTGTTTCCAGTTATTATAAAGGAAGCTATTGAATCAGAGCTAAATTTCGAATCGCTAAGGAAATCTCCTTTTTTGGCATTAATTCTAAATTCCTTTATCCATTCTTTATCAAATAAACTTGCATCCGCCACACTTCTTACAATACCTTTTTTAGAATGAAATACAATCCATCCAGAAATATCACCGGTAAATCTAATTTCAGGTAAATCCATGCCTACCTCAAGACAAATCGCTGCATCTATTAAACTAATTGAATATGATGCTTTAAAAGATGGAACCACCCCAGCCCCACCAATCCTAGCTGCAATTTCACAAAAATATATACTTCCATCTTTTTTTCTGAATACTTCTAAGTGTGTTACACCGTTATCTAATCCAAGGGTTTTTATTACTTTTTCGTTCAACTCTTTAATTGCAACAGAATTCGCACTATCATCCATAACTGATGCTAAATAGCATTCTTTTTGATAGCTCATTGTAGAATTTAAATATTTTGATACCGAACTAACTATAACCTCATTACCTTGTACAATAGAATCACAATGATACATATCTCCATCTATAAATTCTTCCATAATATAATCCTCAAAATGAAATCCTTCCCTTGATGTGACATCAATTATTTCGGAAATATTATTTAATTTGTACGTATTCTGCGATCCCATTCCTAATCTTGGTTTTAAGATAATAGAACCATAAACATTCAAAAAATTGACTATATCCTCTATACATGTTGGAATTTGAAATGCTGGTAAATTAATTCCCGATCCAACCAAAGCCTTTTTCATTATATATTTATCTCGGAATTTTAAAGTTTGTTCATAGGAAAGTCCTGAACAACCAAATAGATCTCGAAGTTTACCTGCAATACACATAGTTCGTTCTGACAACGATATCACATGATTAATTGGATTATGTTTATGGACTATGTTAGCAATTTCAAATAACATTTCATCATTATTTATATCCATAGCATATATTTCTGCTACATGATTTTTAGGAATATCATATATCTTTTCCTTTTTAGTAAAGAAAAAGACCTTATATTCGGCTGGATTGAGTATTGGTTGTCCCTCTCTTAGATAGTGTTTGTAATTTATACGATTTAACACTAATATATTTTTCATTTACTATCCCTCTCTCGAAGCATCTTCTTGTACTTTATAGAGTAAAGGATATAGATAATCAACAACAGGCTTTTTATTTATTTTAGAAAAATCAGCACATTTTTTCTTTTCAATGAACTGAAGTGATTGAAATTCACTTTGTTTAGAAGATTGTAGTATTTCGAATCTTCTTTGAAGTTCATCTTTTGTCAAGGAAATATTCACATAGAAAATAATAGCTACAAAATTATTATCTCCCCCGGTTTTTATATATTTGGGAATCACTTTGTGATAGTCGATTCCTTGCTCAATTCCAAGCTCCTCAGCTAGCTCACTTACAATATTACCCTCAAAATCTACAATTCTTCCTTTGATATCACTTTTATCAATTCCTCCACCTGGACACTGTAATCTTCCTGGTGTAGATGTGTGACTTCCCATTTCTCCAATGACTAAATAACCATCAACTGTTTCGACTAAAGCCGAAGTAAAGACTACCATACATTCCCGCGTTAATCTACCTGGGTTATTTATTGTATACATGTAATGAGCATAGTCAGTTAATGATAAATTAATATTTAATTCATTATGACTATTACTAATATCTAAAATAGTAAATACAGGCCCCCTAATAAGTGGACGTCCATCATTAGTAAGTTTTTTCCAGTATTCGTTAATTTCCCTTTTATCTCGTTCATTTAGTTCAATTGTTTCTCCATGATAAAATGCGGTTATTTTACTCTTAATATTTTGAATAATAACTTTAGACATTAATAAGTTCCCTCTTTCCTTTAATTGCTGCAATTATATTTTCCATTGCTATACTTGCGCTTTCTCTGATAAGAATATCGTCTGCCTCCAATGACTCTAATGGATAAGGAATAAATTCTCCATCTTCAGAATATCCCTCAGGGTCTATATAAATAATTTTTAATCCCTTTTTTCTGGCAGCAGCTCTTACTCTCCTTCTATCTGCGTGACTTCCTACTACTATTAATGATCTGGCATCAGGATGGAAATCTATCTCCGGTATAATATGAGTTTCTTCAAAACGCCTAATATATTTTTCCTTTAATCCGACTCTTGTCACCAAGCCATCAAAATTATTTGTGATGATAGGTCCAACAAGATAACCCATTTTATCCAAAATTTCCAATCCTTTATAAAATGGAGTTGGCTCCGAAATAAAGCATTTTAAGTACATTTCTACCATATTAATATATTTTTTCTCTGTATTGGATAATATTTCATAAAGTAACCGGTCTTCTTGACTTCCTAAAATAAAAGTGTGATCTTTTTTATTAGTTACATAGTACACTTGATGTAAGAAATGAAGTGGTGGAATTCCAGCCTCAATTGATGGGCCACATCCTATTTCAAACTGAGCAGGTAGATAATCTAGAATTTTTAGATACGGTATTTCTTCAAACTTTTCACTTCTGACATCTTTTTTACGAATTCCTGAGTCCAAAATAGCCCAAGGTCTTGATTCAAACTCTTGGTCAATAGTATATGCTTTATTATGTATTGTAGCTTCCAATATTCTGTAAGATTCAGGGAATGTTCTACCTGATTTTATATCTTGCTCTTTTTGATTGAATAATTCGATTTTTAATAATAAATCTCCCTTTTCATAAAATGATAACCTTGGAGAGCTACTTAATAAATTCCATCCTCCTATTCCTAAACCGACTGATATAGATTTCTTATAATCCTCTAACTCATCTTCAGGAAAACATAAATGTAGCCATAGGTAGGTGCCAACTAATGCAAGATGACTATTTCCATTATTGTCAGTTATCACATCATAATGATGTCGATAGTGCAGCATTCTTCTTCTAGCATCTAGATCGCTTTTCCACCCTGATTCTTCTTTATTTTCTTCACTTTGAGTTCTACGCCATAAACCCTCTTCAACTTTACGATCATATTCGTTTGTCGGATTATTATAATATTTTTCCCATCTCTCAATTAGTTTTGGCGATAAATTGGAATAAACAATAAAAGGAAATTTCATAAGCCCCCTCCTCAATCTCAAATAAAATAATAGCAAAATAATTTTAACATAATTAATATAAATTAGGAATAATTACCATCTGTAGATGAGCAATTTTCATTACAATAATTTCTAAGTAAAGAGAGACAAACAGGGTACCCCTTAGGCGACATGAAGCTGTTTTTTGACAACATCAATGGGAATCTCTTGCTTCTGCGCGTCGTAAATGAACTCCATCAGGCTATGTCCTTTCCGAGTTCGAAGAAGGTCCAGCCCGGCCGAGATGTCTTATTGGGATTCCGCTATGCTGTACACGCAAGCCGACAACACGGTCACCCAATACCGTTTGACCGCCCGAACGTGGAGAATGCGGCACCCATCGAGCTTCAGCTGGTCTTTCGCCTGCCAGAAAAAGCATTCGATCGACCAGCGTTGGGCATCATAGCGCAAGATGTCTTCGTCACTCATCTCCCAATCGGTGCTCAAGACGCAATAGAGATGTTCGGCCGTCATCGGATGATCAGTCTTCTAAGCCAGCAGCACCACCGCATCATCGAGGCCGCCCGGCGCTCCCTCATAGCGATGCGATACACGCGGTAACGCTCCCGACCCACCGTGACGAGGCGGGTGTCCTTCGGTTCGAGATAGCGGGCCAACTATTTCGCTTGGACGGCGATGCCTTTCGGGTAGAGAATCCGGTTCGACTTGAGCATCGCAATCACGTGGAATCCCTTTTTCAAGCAGGCTTCGATGAGCTCCTTGGACGGATACCAGGAATCCATGAGCACATACACCGGCAGTTCCGGCTTCACCTTGAACGAAGAAAGCATCTCGATCACCAGGTCGATTTTGCTGGTTTCTGCCGCCTTCTCATAAAGACGAAACGCGAATGGGAACACCTGCGTCAGGGTGTGCACCATCAACCAAACGAGCGAATGCCCCCAGACCGATTGATGATCTTTGTGCGAGTCATGCCCATCACACCCTTGAATGGCGTGCGCCGCCCGTGACGAAGGCTTCGTTTTTTGGCAAATCGTATCATCGATCGAAACAAAAAGGGGCTGATTCTCCCGTTTGGCGATTCGCTCGACACGATGAAGAATCCACTGCTGGAGTTTGTAAAGCAACGTCTCTTCATCCCAAAGGCTCTTCGTAAAAAAATGGCTGAGCGTCGTTCGATGGTTGGGATGGAAACTCCAGTGATGGAGGTCGGTCAGCGTTCCCGAGAATCCTTTGGTGGTCAAGACATCGACGATATGACCGAGATGCTTCAGGACCGGTTTCGAGAAAGAAAGCGCCAACCCCAACGTCAGGAAAAACTTGTGGATTCCTTGATGATGTGCTAATCTATTCATGAGACATGAACCTCCTTGTGAATGGTTGGTAGCACATCTATTCTAACCAAGGAGTTGGGTTCATGTCTCCTTTTTGTTTGTTGTAAATTTATGTTAGTGAATTTGCTCATCTACAGTTAATAATCAAAATTCAGCATTTACATTATAAAAACCTTCAACCAATTCCAAAAAACAGAAAAAACCCTTCATTCATCAAAAGAACGTAAAAACCATGTTTTTTTGCTGAAAACACGGATAGATTCAGTGGATTTTACCACAAATTATTCTTAAATTTTCCAAAGAAAATGCACAAATTGTGATTAATGTTAGTAGATGTGGATGTATAAATGTAAATTAGCACACTATTCCAGAACCACTCTTTCAAATTATTTTGGATGAAAATCGGAAATACCGCGCAAAATGTTTTCGAATTCCCTCGGATTTTGCAGACTTTTTCCGATCCTTTGCACATTATCCCAGACGAAAATCGAAAATCAGAAATCGGGTAGGAGGTTACTCATTATTTGAGTAACCGACCTCCCACACCACCGTGCGTACCGTTCGGTACACGGCGGTTCCTAAGTTTACGCAGTAACTTGTCGATAATAATCTGAAAAGTATAGGAATCCAAATCCTTTAAGTACATCATTTTTAAGGGACGTGGATAGTATATAGCTATTGGCTATTCTCCAGTAGCTTTTTCTTGTGTTTGCATATTCCCATGCTTTCTGCTCATGGATTCCAAGCGATTTTAGCATTTTAAATCTCGTTCTCACTCGTTTCCATTGTTTCTAGTAGATCATTCGGATACGTCTTCTCATCCATTCATCAGTTTTAGTCATCAATTTCTTCATATCAGCTATTTTAAAGTAGTTAACCCACCCCATAATGTACCGTCTAAGTTTTCCTGCTCTTAGTTCATTACTCATTCCGTTACTTCTGGAAGTCAGTTCTTTTATTTTACTTTTCATTTTAGCGACTGATTTTGGATGAATTTTGATTCTTGATCTACCCTTATGTTCATAGAATCCAAATCCAAGAAATTTCACTTTTCCTACGTAGTCAACCACCGTTTTCTCCCTATTTACTTTAAGAAACAGTTTCTTTTCAATAAAAGGCAAGATATTATTTAAGATACGCTCTGCGCTCCGTCTGCTTTTACTAAAAATGAGCATATCATCTGCGTAACGGATGAATCGATGACCTCTTTTTTCAAGTTCTTTATCCAATTCATTGAGCATGATGTTACTAAGAAGCGGACTCAGCGGTCCACCTTGCGGTACACCGATTTCCGTTTCCTTGAAGCTATGCTTGACTATTACTCCTGCTCTCAAGTATTTGTGGATAAGGGAGATAACTCTGCCATCTCTAATGGTTCTTGATAGTATTTCTATTAGCTTACTGTGATTCACTGTATCGAAATATTTCTCTAAGTCCATATCTACTACGTATTTATATCCTTCATCTATGTTGAACTGGCAGTGTCTGATGGCGTGGTGGGCACTTCGCCTTGGTCTATCCAAAGCTATTCACTGAAAATTGTTGTTCAAATATTGGGGTTAATACTTGTGCTATTGCCTGTTGAACGACCCGGTCTACTACCGTAGGTATTCCTAATTTCCTTTTCTTCCCATTTTCTTTGTCTATTTCTACTCTCCGAACGGGATTAGGACGGTATTTACCATCCAGAATAGATTGCTTGAGTTGGTCTTTGTTTTCTTTGAGATATTGTAGAAGTTCATCTACTCCCATCCCATCGACCCCATGAGTTCCTTTATTAGACTTCACTTTCTTGTATGCCTTGTTCATGTTGTTCCTGTCCAATATTTTCTTAAGTAATCCATCTTTCGACTTGTTTGCGTTGGTGATGTTGTTTTCAGTTATCCTCTCAGGATTGTGCACTCCTACATATCCTTCGTGTTCCGCACTATTCTTTTGTAAAGAGCCCTCCATATGGCTATTGCCTGTTGAAAGTTGGCTACACTTCGCTCCTGTTTTGGTAACATTCATTGACTATCACCTCCTAAGGTTCAACCCTTCCCCGATAACGTCAACTTTATCGAGTGTAGAGTCGAAGGAGGTCGGCTTACGCCTTCCTCCGTCCGCTCAATCAAACGGATCGTGCAGTTTTCCCGCAATCCGCTTTCCTTCATGTCACCCTTTGGGTGCAGTTCGTAGGTTCAAGTCTGGAATTATCGATAAAAGATTTACCAGTCGGTACTTGGAGTAGAGTATGGCTTCGGGTAGTTTCTTCCATCCCGTATTTCGCCAACGTTTAAACCGGTGGCTCCAAATCCGTCGAATAATCCAGCGTTGGAGTCGGTTAAACAACTTTCTTACGTGGGCTTTACGGTAGTAGTTGCCCCATCCTCGTATAACAGGATTGATGAAATCGATGATTTGGAAGACGGTGAGTGGGATACGTCTGCGCGTTCGTGCCCGAATCGTGTCCATGAACTGCTTGATCGACTTGTCCTTGGGATAAGCATAAATATTGATTTTTGGTTGTTTCTTCACCTTTTCCCGCGGTAGCGACAGTCCCTTTCCCCGTTTCAGCTTGTATCCCAAAAACTCGAATCCCCATTTGATGTGGGTGATCTTTGTTTTGTTCGGGTGAAGCGTCAATCCGAGCGACTCCAGAATGGTCTTTGCGTCCCGCAGCGCTCGTGCGGCTTCCGCCTGCGTTTTGCAGAGGACGACCCAATCGTCGGCAAATCGCGTCAGTCGGTATCCTCTATCAGTCATTTCATGGTCAAACCGATTCAGGTAGATATTACTGAACAGTGGACTAATGACGCTTCCTTGCGGTGTGCCGTTCGGCGTCGCGTATTTCTTCCCGCTTTCCATGTACCCGGCTTCGAGCATTTGTCTAACCAATTTGAGGATTCTCCCGTCACTGACTTGTTCAGCAATCATGTCGATAAGCGGTTCATGATGAACTGTACCGAAGAAGTCCCGCAGATCAGCGTCAACGACCCATTCACATCCATCCATCAGTTCGCGGTAAATCTTACGCATCGCTTGATGCATAGACCTTCCCGGTCGGTATCCGAAGCTGCATTCACTGAAAAGAGGTTCGAAAATGGGTTCCAACCGGTTTTTCAACGCTTGCTGGCATACCCGATCTCGTATCGCCGGGATGCCCAGTGGCCGCTTCTCATTTGGTTTCCCTTTCTTGGGAATAAGAATCCGCCTAACTGGCATCGGCCGATACGTCCCCCGTTTCAGTTCTTCGTGCAGCCGCTCCAGTTCCTGTTCGGCTGTCTTTTGGAATGCCGGAATAGTGACCTTATCGATCCCACCGCTTCCTCCGTTTGCTCTCACCGATTCCCATGCCATTTCCAAGTTCGTTCTGTGATACACTTTGTCGATTAACGAATGAACCTTTCGTCCTGTGCCTTCTGCTTTCATGCGTTCCGTGTCCTCCGCCTGCAAGTTTTGGGTCTTTCACATAGGGAACTATCCGTTCCTTGCCGCCTACTCGCGAAACTCACTCCAGTTCTGGTCTCCATAAAGCGAGCCGCCTTCCCCTTCTGCATCACCTTTTGAGTGAGCAGAAGCCAACCGCACCAGGGCGGTTGATCCGGACGTTTCTGTTGTTCGTCCGTTCCAAAGTATTACGCGGCTCTCCGACTTCTCGCCATGCGTCCGGTATGCACTTCGGGGTTTCCTTATAACATCCGTTACTGAAACTGCCGCGCGTTCTTTGAAGCGGCGGGCGCGGCACGACCGCTTCGACTTTATTTACCCACTCGTCCTGCAAGTGCATTGGTTTCAGACATGACGAGATCTCCGTGGGTCACATCGTCATCTTCCGTACCATGCCGTCCGCACACACCTTGGTGCGATGGGTGGACTAGAACGCCTTCGTCTCCATAGTGCAGACTCGACCTTGCCCCATCTTTGGCCGACCGGTTCGCAATTCGGGCAGCCCCGTTTCACTACGGCCTGGTACTTCTCCTCAAGCCCTTCAGACTCTGCCTCGCGACAGACGCCCTGCCCTCCGGCAACAAAATTGCCGGCCCCCGAGGCATTACCCCCGGGTTTTGGATATGAGCCCCCTAGTCCGAGGCTCAGTGGGACTTTAACCCACCTGATGATCGTGCTGCCACGCACGCACTATGGTATCTGCTGACTTCTCATGACAAATCTTGTTTCAACCGTGATTCGAAACTCATCTCTTCACGTCCATGAGACCTCCCCGGGTAAGAACGCAGTCTTTCCTTCCATATATCTGCCACATTTACACCGTAGGCTTCCGGATAGTTTAGGGCTTCAGTTTGTTTTTCAACCTTACCCAGCCTACATATGCCTGATGTGATTTCTGTTCGTCAGACCAGAAGTTTGCCTTCGGCTTCCTTCAGATTCCACCTCACGGTGGACACCCTTGCCTTTGACTATGTGCTTGGCACTATCAACCCGCACTCAGGACTTTCACCTGTTAGACTGCGCCCATGCCGGGCGCACAAAAAATCCCCTGAGTACGTAATCCTCAGGGGTAAAATAGTTGTTATTTATCATTCATATCCTTCCATATCAATACGCCATTATCCAAAAAAATTTTATTTGGTTTATTTTGTTTTGATACTTCTAATAAAGTATTTTCGCTTAAAACATTACCGGACGGATTGTTTTCAATAGATAGAATTTTTAAAGTACAAGCAAAGTATTCATCGTAGTCCTCATCTTCTAACTCCAGCCCATTGTCTGTTTCATAAATGGTGTCTAATAAACCTTTAATTCGCAATCCATTTTTCCACTCTATTATCAGTTTGGTTCCATTGGGATAATGATTTAACACCTTAATAAACTCATCCATTTTTCTTTCTCCCCATTCTATGGTCTTGCAGGAACAATATGTGCACCGTTCTTCGAATAATGGATAATACCTTTCGTAGTTTCATAAGCCTTTCCGGTATTCGGGTCTACCCATTTACCTATAACTTGCTTAAAATCTACTCTTTCTTTATTACTACCTATCCATTGTCCTTTTCCTGCATATTTGTCCAAAAGTTTTTGAGCATCACCAGTAAAGATACTTTTTCCCTTTTGATAATTTGGATGACCTGGTATGTGCTTTCCTTGCTTTCCAAGATGAACTTTGGCTTCAAAACCATTTACTATTTTAAACTTACCCGTACCCTTAGAAGCAAAGAACTGTAAGTCTAATTTTAATAGACCCACATTACCCTTTCTACTAATCCCTAACTTTGGTGTCTTGGCAAATTTAAATCCAAATTTTATTCCTTTTAAGAGTGCTTTTCCTCCACCGCCGGTAAAAATCCCTACTCCTGCCATCAGCCGATCGGTGACGGATAGCTTTCGCCCTGTCACTAAGTCCCGGCCTATAATCGCCTCTATTCCACTTTTAATATTGCCGACCACAGGGATGAAGTCAAGGGCCATGGAGCCAACTTGTCGTTTGAAAGCTGACGATGGCAGTCGGAACTTTTTCCATTTCGGTAACTTCGGTGTGGATAAGAAGCTTGAAACATCAAATCCATACCCCGATATCTTTGTTTGATGGAATATATAACGGTTTAGCACCGAAACATTCGTTTCAACATCGTATAATGGCCGGATACCTGCCAGTGAACGGAAATGACTGCTTCTCATTTCAAGAATTTCTTCAAACGTTGGCGGCGGAGGTGGTGGCGGTGTAACTGGGTCAGAACCTGCTCCCGTATCTCCTCCTGAGCTTCCTCCGGATCCCCCTGATTCTCCGCTTCCTCCAGAGCTGTCATCTCCATCATCTTTTGGTGGGAACCAACATCTAGGCGCGTCATCCATCACAATGCATCGACCGGTTGGGTCGGTGAACGTGGTTGGATTGTTATGGGCGTAGCTGAATCGGTTTAAGCTTTGCGGGTGATCTATCCAACCTGTAAATGTATCCTTTGATACAAAGCGCCCTTCATTCGGACTGTACCATCTTGCCGCAAAATCAATGAGTCCTGCTTTTGCGTCAAATGTTTATATCCTATTTCTCGCCACGATCCATGTAGGTACAACCATTAAGAGCTCTGAATTAAAATGTTGGTAAAAACGATATATAAATTCTCTCGTAAACACACTTTATTATTTGATATAGCTGTTAGATTGAAAATAGAAAAACCTTGAAAGGCATATAGCCAATCAAGGTTATTAACACTTTTTAATTGCTATATTTGTTTATCCAATCTATAATGTCTTCTTCTACATGTAGATATTCATCTGGACTATCTTTTAAATCAACTCCGCAAGCAAGTATCAAAAGTTCCCAAACAGTTTCATCTGATATATTTGGATCATCCTGCATGACATATTCAGAAGCCCAATCTGCTACTTCTTCTCGTGTCAGCTGTCCTGATAAAATCATTTTTAATTTATCAATGATTTCTTCTCTTGTTGGCTGTCTCATTTTTTCACCTCTTTCCAATATAATTCCTGTTTTTATCAAAAAGATAGTGAATCTTGACACCACCAGTAAATTTGGTATCTGGTCTAACTTGTCTAATTCTGCCATTATCGTCTACAGTTTCATGCCATGTTCTCTTTTGATCAGTAACAGGATTCCATTCCCGAACTACTCTTCGGCCTGCCATTTCACCTAGTTTTTTAGCTGGTTTTACCTCACCGTAATATCTAATTCTTCCATCTGGAAGTTCTCTCATTCCGTCTTTTCCATACTTCTCCCATTGCTTATAATGGGTTTTTAATTTAGCATATTGTACTGCATTATGTGCAACATCACTCGTACCCTTTCTACTAATCCCTAACTTTGGTGTCTTGGCAAATTTAAATCCAAATTTTATTCCTTTTAAGAGTGCTTTTCCCCCACCGCCGGTAAAAACCCCTACTCCCGCCATCAGCCGATCGGTTACCGATAGCTTCCGTCCTGTTACTAAATCTCGACCGCTGATGGCCTCTATTCCACCTTTAATATTGCCGACAACAGGGATGAAGTCAAGGGCCATAGATCCTGCTTGACGTTTAAAGGATGATGATGGTAATCGGAACTTCTTCCATTTCGGCAGTTTCTTCAAAGAGTAGCCTGCTTTAAAGTCAAATCCATACCCCGATGTCTTTGTTTGATGGAATATATAACGGTTTTGTACCGAAACATTGGACTCATAACCATATAATGGCCGGATACCTGCGAGTGAACGGAAATGACTGCTTCTCATTTCAAGAATTTCTTCAAACGTTGGCGGTGGAGGTGGTGGCAGTGTAACTGGGTCTACCTAATCCCGTATCTCCTCCTGAGCTTCAGGGTTTTTGGCGATAAAAACGGTAGTAACTGATAATTTTTCAGTGGGTTATATTTGATGAAAATTATAAAATAGGATATCTTTTTTATACACATTTTGTGCGTACAAGATAATTCAAAAAATTATCATATAGAAGTTGCATGGATTACATGTATACATTGTATCACTAGGAGTTTATTCGATACTCCATATCTCACAAAGACAGCCTTAGAAGAGTAATTACTCCTCTAAGGCTTTACAACTGTGGCTATTATTCATTAATTATATATTTTTCCCAGTTAATATTTCGTATCTCTTCAATAGTTGGATTAGTAACTTGATTTTCACTTAATTCCATTCTTGCATTTGATGTTGTAATATTTTCAGGATTATCCCATTCTGTTTCACATTCACTACACATAACATAAAGTTCTTGTGTTGCAACGTCCTTTACAATTTCAACCCATCCTTGGGAGCAAATCGGACACCATACAACCTTGAAATCATAGTTATTACTCATTTATATACCTCCGTTCTGTTTACCTTCCTGATGATGGATAAGCTGTAATAATCTTGTTTGTACCTTTCTTCACTATAATTGTAACATAATTTAAGTTCTGACCTTGTCCTGCATAGCCACCTGCATAACCTGCATTTGGATATCGGATATGATAAATCTGAACATTACCTTGAGTTATTGGCTTTACCTTCCCTTTTTTTGCCCATGCTTTATTTACTACATCAATAGGATTTCCATAAAATACGCCATGATGCTTCTTCTGTAAATCATTTTTACCATGTTTATTAACGTGTTCAATTCTTGTTTCGCCTTTCTTACCCTTTATACTCCAATCAAGTTTACTACTACCCTTAGGACGTAAATTAACTCCTATATTATCTCCTGAAGCTGGTTTAGTAAGATTAGGAGTACCCTTACCCTTCAGCTTACTACTTCGCCTAATATTCTCAACAAAGTTAGACGCAAATCCCAACCCGGCCTTTAATCCTTTAAAGGCTGTTTTTCCTGCTCCGCCGGTAAAAATCCCTACTCCCGCCATCAGCCGATCGGTTACCGATAGCTTCCGTTCTGTTACTAAGTCTCGGCCAATAATCGCCTCTATTCCACTTTTAATATTGCCGACTACAGGGATGAAGTCAAGGGCCATCGATCCTGCTTGCCGTTTAAAGGATGATGATGGCAAACGGAACTTCTTCCATTTCGGCAGTTTCTTCAATGAGTATCCTGCTTTAAAGTCAAATCCATACCTTGATGGCGTTGATTGATGATAAATATACCGGCTTTGGACGGTTACGTTATTTTGAACATCATATGGCTGTCTTACACCGGCTACCGATCGAAAATAGCTGCTTCTCATGGCGATGATTTCTTCTTTTGTCGGAAGTGGTGGCGTCACTTCTTGACGACCACTTTCGCCTCCTGTACTCCCTCCAAGGCTCCCATGTTTTACTAATGCCCCATAGGTTTGAGGTCCTGCGATGCCATCCACCGTGATATGGGCATATCTTTGAAAGTCGATGACTGCCCCTTCGGTTAGCGGACCAAAGATTCCATCAATGGGGCCTGGAGAAAATCCAACGTTCTTCAACATGGTTTGTAGGTCCGAAACAAACGGTCCTTCATCACCACGTTTTAATATTTGTCCTGTCCAATTGCTTGATTCTGCTTGTCGGCCTGTCGGGTCAATGAATGCAAGTGGATTATTATTAACATACACATATCGGTTTAAGCTTTGTGGGTGATCTATCCATCCTGCCAATGTATCCTCTGATACAAAGCGCCCTTCATTTGGACTGTACCATCTTGCCGCAAAGTCAATGAGTCCTGCTTTTGCGTCATAGGATTTGCCTGTAAATCCAACTACATTGTATGGGGCTGCCATCTGTGTAAACAGATTGCCGAAGACATCATAGCGATATTTCATGATCGGTTCGCCAATGCGGTCGGTGACATCCATGATATTCCCTAACGCGTCTTCATGGTAATATAACAACCCACCCCGTGTACGTATGTTGCCTTCGTAGCCTTCTTGTTTACGGCCGTGGAATCCGAACATTTTCCGGGCGATGACTTGATCGGCCCCGATGTAATATTGGGCTAATGGCTGGCCGTTTTCGCCGTATTCTTTAAAGACATTGACACCATCGTATAAATATTGGGTCGTTTCTTGATAAAGGGCTTTGCCGAGCTTTTTCTTGAGACCGTTCTTTTCTCCTTTGCCACGATTTATGGCATTTTCCAGTCCCTTTCCTCGGCCGTTGCCGATGAGGGAAGCATCATAATATTCTTGATCCCTTACGGCTTTTCTTCGTAAAGCATCATACTCGTATTCCACTTGGGAACCGTCTGGATAGTAAACTCCCTTTAGACGGTTATCTGTCGTATATTCATATTTGATAGTACCTTCTTTTGTTTCTTTTTCAATAAGGTTGCCATTCGCATCATAATAATAGTATTCGTCTCCTGCTTGAACAAGTTCATTCAGTTCATTATAGCGATATTTCGTTACTTTTCCGTCTTCTGACTGTTCAATCCGGTTGCCGACTTCGTCGTATTTGTATGTTACCGTGCGGACGGGCTTTTTGACGTAGTCTGGCGTTTCGTCGAAGGTGGTTGGGCCCTCTTCATAAAATTGATTCCAATCCTTTGGTCCTTTGCCAATGCCGTGATAACGCTCCGCTTGTTTTTCTTTCTTCTGCTCTTTTTCGTTATTATTCGGTTTGTTCGACGTGTTCGCTTCTTGCTTCGTTGATTCCTCTTGATTCTGTCTTGCTTCGTCTGGTTTTCCGTTGTTACGGTTATGTTCATCTGAAACCTCTTTCGCTTCTGCGATGGTGTCAAAGAAGCTTACGATTTCTTTCCAAATTTCTTTAAAGAAATTGATCACCTTCGTAAGGACGGCTTTTGCTTTTTCTACGATTTTACCGAAGAACGTTTTTTCTTCTTCTTTTGATGTGGGCTTGCCTTCGCTCTTTGCTTTTCTCTCTTTTGGAACGTTAGTTTCTTGATCCGCTTCTTTTTCTTCTTGTCCTTTTATTGTTTCTGTCGCCTTTTGGCTATTTTCTCCAAAGATATAGCTGACAAAATTGGCGACAAATGAAGATTCTTCGGAGTCTTCCTCTTCACTGTCCTTTGAAGGTTCTTTCTTTGTCCCTTTTTTCTCGTTAGGCGGTGTATAAACGGTATTTCGAATTGCTTCGATTTTTTCTTTCGGGTAGGTTACTTCCGTTAAACGATTCAGCGCATCATATTGGTATACGGTCTTCGCTCCGTCCTCTTCTACCTGAGTGAGACGGTTGCCAACTTTATCATACGTGTAATGAAACGATGCAAGGAATGTTTTTCCTTGATGTTTGACAGATGTTAGTTGACTGTTTTCGTCGTATTGATAGGTTGTCTTGATGCCATTGGCACGGGAGATGGATGCGATTTGCCCCTCGCCGTTATAAGTAAACGATGTCTCATTCTCGTCTGGATCAATGAGCTTGGTCATTTCATTGCGACCATTATATTCATATCGAATGATTCGATCTTCTGGATCTTGGATTTGTGTGCGGTTGCCAGCCGCATCATACGTAAATCTTGTCGTCTTATTCAATTTCGTATTCGTCAATGCGGTTAAGCGATTTAACGCATCATATTCATAGATTTCCGTCGTAGCCGGGCTTGCAGCTTTGATTAGATTCCCAGCCGCATCATATGAATAAGTTAGTTTCTCGTCGCCTAAATCGATACTGGTCAACTCTTGGCGCTTGTTGTATGCATATTGAATCGTCTGTCCTTTCGGATCGATTTCTTGCACGAGGTTTCCAACTTTGTCATACACGTATTGGTGCACTTCGCCAAGGGCATTGATTTCCTTAATGACTTGACCAATGGCATCATAAACCCATTCCGTTTGATTCCCTTTGGCATCGATCATTTTTGTCATTTGTCCAAGTTGGTCATATAAATAAGTGGTTTGATTTCCTAAAGCATCTTTGACTTTTGTCAAGTTCCCAACCGAATCATACTCATAGCTTGTAATACGGCCTTCCGCATCCTTAATGCTCTTAACATTCCCTACTTCGTCATACGTATAGGTAGTTGTATCCCCTTTTGGATTGATTTCTTGGATTAAACGGTTCATTTTGTCATAAACAAATGTTGACGTATGATTTTGTTGATTGGTCATTTTAATCATGTTTCCGGCTTTGTCATAGCCATAAGAAACGGTATATCCTAATGGATCCGTTACTTTTACCAATCTCCCCGCTTCATCATAGTGAAACTTTGTCACAAAGCCTCGTTCGTCCTTAAAAGAATCAACGTTTCCGACCTTGTTATAGGTGAAGCTGATCTTTTGTTGATGCGGATTGATTATCTCACGTAATTGGTTATTTAAATCATACTTGTAGTTCCATGTATGGCCGCGAGCATCCATCAGTGCCGTCATGTTGCCGACAGCGTCATAGGACATCTTTGTCACAAACCCCTCGGGGTCGATGATTTCACGAATATTTCCAACCTCATCGTACGAGATTTTAGTGATATGGCCAAGCGGATCCGTTATCTTCGTCAGCCTTTGCAGCGCATCATATTGATAGCTCGTTATCTCCCCAAGCGCATTTTTCACAGATTTCAATAAGCCATTTGCTGTGTAGGAATATTCCGTTTTCCCTTTTAGAGGATCAATTTCCTTTATTAACTCCCCTGCTAGGTTATATTTGAATTCTGTTTTAGCCCCGTTTGGCTCTATGATCGACGCAACATTTCCGGCGGCATCATAGCCATATTGGACTTTTTGTCCTTTCGGATCGACGATTTCAACCATCCGGTCAAGTGCATCATACGTATATTGTGTGATAAATCCTTCCGCATCCTTGACAGAAGTCATTCTTCCCAGCTCATCATAGGTCCAAGAGGTGATGTGTCCTTTTGGATCGATCGCCGACTCAAGTAAAAACCTTTCGTTAAATCGGTAAACAGAAGTTGCCCCACCAGGCTCTATCACCTTAACGCTTCGATCAGATAAGTTGTATTCATACTTGGTTTCATGTCCTTCTTCATTCACATACTTTGTGATCCGGCCTAAAGCATCGTAAGAAAATGTAGAGGCATTTCCTAGCGAATCCGTCACTTTCAGGAGATTTCCCACTTCATCATAAGAAAATGAATAGGCAGCTTTTAACGGATTGACGATCGCCGTAACGAGTCCAAGTGAATTATACGTATAGGTGATTGAATGACCTTGTGGATCCGTTTCTTTAATAAGCTGGCCTATCTTATCGTATTGATAAGACGTTTCTTGACCAAGGGGATCAATTACCTTGGTCACTTGACCTAGCGCATCGTAAGAGAAAGTGGTCGTGTTACCTTCTGGATCTGTCATTTTTGTCAGTTGCTGTAGTTCGTTATACTCATAACGGGTTACTCTTCCAAGTGGGTCTTTTATTTCGATGACATTTCCAAAATCATCGTACTGATAGCTTGTTTCAGCCCCTTTCGGATCACGAATACTTAATAAGTGGCCCATCTTGTCGTAAGAATACGTATAGGTTTCTCCTTTAGCATTCGTAACGTTCTTCGGAAATCCATTGGCATCATACGTGTAAGCCGTATAAAGCTTTCCGTTTAAGAACCGTTTTTCAAGCTTGTCCTTGCTATTGTATTGATATGTCCATGTTCCAAATGGCGTCACATGTTTGACAAGACGATCCAATGCATCGTATTCAAATGTTTCATCGTTCATGAATGAGCCCGATTGACTTTTCAACCTTCCTAACGGATCATACGTATAGGAAACGGTTGCTCCCAACGGCCCTTGAATGTCTGTTAGTTGACCTTTGACATTGTAAGTGTAGGAGGTCGTTGCGCCATTAGGCTCCTTCTTGCTAATGACTTGCCCTTTCGAATTATATCGATACTCATAAACCGCTCCATTAGGCAGCTTGGCCTTTACCAGCCTGCCGTTTGCATCATATTCATAACGAATCGATTGGTTTTTGGCGTCTGTTATCGAAACAAGACGGTCACCGTTATCATACGTATAGGTCGTAACGGAGCCGTTTGGCATCGTCACACTTTTTAAGCGGCCGACTTGGTCATAGGTGTATGAAATCGTTTGGCCTAATGGGTTAGTGACCGTTTTGAGCTGTCCATATGCATCATACGAATAGCGTGTGATTTTGTTGTTCAAGTCTTTAGACTCCGTCACAAGTCCTCGCGAATCATATCTGAATTCTTCTTTTTGCCCTAACGGATATTCAACAGATATTAAATTTCCTTTCGCATCGTATGTCCGCTTCCATACCCGTCCTTCTCCGTCTTTAATGATCATAGGCAATTGAAGATTGGAGTCATAGGTAATATTCGATTCTTCTCCTAACGATGACTTTTCCACTGTAATATGATGAAACTCGTTATATTGAATGGATATCGTTTCAAGCGGTCCCGAAACATTGGTCAAGCGCTTTTGTTCGTCAAATGAATATGTGTATATGTTTCCAAGAGCATCTACTTTTTTCGTTATATTGTAGTCTTCGTTGTAAAAATAAGCCGTTGAATGTCCTAATCCGTCGTAAACCGTTACTTGATGATCTCCGTACTCATATCTGTATAGTAAATCACCCTCATGTGTCACTTTGGAGACGCGATCTCCTGTATAAGAAAACTGCTTAGTGCCAGTTTGAGAATCTGTCACTGACAGAAGGCGATGCTCGTTGTCATATGAATACGATTCCGTCGTTCCATCAGGATGCGTGACTTTTCGCAGTTCATTGTTTTCATAGGTATACGTTGTTACACGGCCAAGTGGATCGGTCATAGATGTGATGAGCTGACCGGCATATTCGAATGTAACGGTACGTCCATCGGGACTTTTTATTTCAACCAATCGACCTTGGGAATCGTAGCTCAAGTTCACGCGATTTCCATTGCGGTCCTCAACGGCGATTAATTTTCCGGCTACAGGGTCTGCGTTGGTTCGCCAAGGTGCATAATACCCTTTAAAAACATAAGTGGTTCCATGGGGTTGTGTTACGCGATATTCCTCTTTCGAAATTCGTTTTAGGGATGACTTGGCGAATCCTTCCGCAGTGTAATAGCCTTTATCAAGCGGATAATAAATCGCCGGATCGCCATCATACTCATCCACTAATAAACTTTCGTCTTCTTTGTGATAAGTATAATTCACCTTTGTTCCATCTGATTTAAATTCCGTGATATGAAACTCATCAAACATTTGTATGTAGTGATTATAAGGAAATGTCCAGCCATAACCGAAAGGTGACAAGCGATTCTTTTGGCTCGAATGATATAATCGCTGGATTGTCACTGGAAACCCATAAGAAGGGAGTATAAAGTCATCTCTTTGAACAAATGCATTCCCTTTTGGAATCTCTACAGGTTCCTCCAATACAGGTGGTTCCGGTGATTGGGCAAAGTGATGGTCGTTTAATAAACTTGGGATAGCTGAGTTGCCATCTGTATATTGGTTATTAAATAACGAAGCAAATCCTTGGGAATACCTAGGCGGCTGTCCAGGCTGCGGAAGCCATTCTTCTAGAAAAGGATTTAAAAATGCTTCAGGCGTAGCCGCTTCAGCTTTTTTGGTCATTCCAGGCAAAACAGAATTTGTGATGAGCAGAATAACCATGAAATAAATAATAGATTTGTAGAGAACTCGTTTCTTCAAAACAAAAACAACTCCTTTCCATCTACGATTTCCCATCAGTCTAAACACAAGGAACACCGTCGATGAAAAGAGTTTTAACGCACGAACCGTTCGGTAACCCAGCCATCCTAGCATTCACTTGCCTTAGACCTGTGGCTTTGCGTCCCCGGCTTTCGCCGGGTTTGCCTTTATCGCTGTTCAATTTCAAGTGATTTAACCTGTATCAATTTCTATATCGGATCATTTAAAAAAATTTTACATTTTAGATAAAATTTAATAACTTTATTTTGTTAAAGACGATGTTTTAAATAGTTGTTTAATAGTTTAACAAACAAAGATCATGGAACGAATCTATACTTCAGGAGAAGCGCATGATTGACTTTTATGTAAACTATTGTTAAGATAAAGTTAAATTGAATAGTCCGCACGCTGAATCATTTTTATATATGAGCGGAGGAACCAAGATTGTGGCATTGCCACTTGGGGTGAATCCTTAATATTTATCATTAAGGTAGGGCGACTCTCACGTCCGAACCCGACAGCTAACTTCGTAAGCGTCTCGAGGGGTAGGATCTCGTTTATTACGAGTCTTATTTTGGCGTATTTTAAGCCATAGAAGACTTTGCCCTTCTATGGCTTTATTTTATCTTCAAGGAGGTATGCTATGAAATTAACAGGAAAAATTTTGTTGGCATTAGGATTAGGGACATTGTTTGGTTTAGGATTAAATCTTTTTGCACCACATGTATTCCCATCAGTTGATCAATATCTTCTTACCCCACTAGGCAAAATCTTTCTTAACCTCATTAATATGTTAGTGGTACCCATCGTCTTTTTCTCTATTGCCCTTGGAACAGCTGGAATTGGTGATCTTAAGAAATTAGGGAGAATTGGAAGTAAAACATTAATCTACTTTATTTCTACCACAGCAATTGCAATCATTATCGGTTTAGCTTTAGCACTTACCATTCAACCTGGAGCAGGCTGGCAATTTTCTGTTGAACAAGCTAATTTTAAACCAAAAGAAGTTCCTCCTATTATGGATACCTTGCTCAGTATTATTCCAAAAAACCCCATTCAGTCCATGGCAAATGGAGATATGTTACCTTTAATTTTCTTCTCAGTTTTCATTGGTATCGGAATCGCAGCCCTAGGAAAAAAAGCGCAAACTTTCCACGCTTTTGTTGAACAAGGAAATGAAATTATGATGTATTTAGTTACTCTCATGATGAAGTTTGCCCCATATGGTACGTTTGGTTTAATTGCCTCGGCAATTGGTAAACAAGGGTTTACTGCGATCCGTGCAATGGGATTATACATGTCGGTTGTGATTCTTGCTTTATTCATCCATACGATTGCAACCTATGGTTCCATGATCTTATTCATTGCAAAAAGAAATCCGATCGACTTTTTCAAAGGATTCTTTCCAGCAATGGCCGTTGCTTTTAGTACATCAAGTAGTGGTGCAACACTGCCGGTATCAATGAAAACAGCACAAGAAAATTTAAAGGTACCTGAACCCATTAGCAGTTTCGTTCAACCACTGGGTGCCACCATTAACATGGATGGTACTGCAATTATGCAAGGTGTGGCTACTGTCTTTATCGCCCAAGTTTACGGTGTTGATTTAACCTTTAGTCAAATCATCACTGTTGTTTTAACGGCGACACTTGCAAGTATTGGAACAGCTTCCGTTCCAGGTGTAGGCTTGGTTATGTTAACGATGGTGTTAAAATCGGTTGGTTTACCTGTTGAAGGAATTGGCTTAATCCTAGGTGTTGATCGACTCCTTGATATGCTTCGTACAGCAGTGAATGCAACTGGTGATGCGGCTTGTGCTGTGGTAATCACAAAGACAGAAGAAAAATATCATCCTGAATGGAATCAAGAGGAAGAATCGGTACCATATAGAGAAACTGAAGAACTCATAGGATAAGAAAAAAAAATATGGGCTATTCTCTAAAAAATAGCCCACCATTTATATTCAGACACTATGATCATGAGTTTTGATCCAATATTAACGCTGCTTGATTTGCCTTTAACTGTTGTACAGGGCATGCCCCTTTTAAAGAACATCCTGTACAGTTGTCGCAACTTTTCCCTGCTTTTAGGTTACGAAAGGATCGATACAATGTCCATCCACTGTAACTGACCATTAAACCTAAAATGAGATAGGAAAGAATCATGATCTCTCCTCTTCTCCCTTCTTCATTTCATTCGTTTGATGAAAGCAACATTCCCCTTTTAATCGTTTTCGCATCACTTTTATCAAGACAAAACCACTATAAATCACAATCACAGCCGCCAACAAATATGAGATCATCATGTCATCGCCCCCATTTATATTAGTAAATGTCCTATTTGATTGACAATGAAAGCCAACATCCAAGCGATCGTGAAACTATATCCGATTGAAAATAATGGCCATTTCCATGAACCCGTTTCTTTTTTCATCACCACTAACGTTGCCATACATGGTGTATATAAAAGAACGAATACCATAAAGGCATAAGCAGTAACTGGTGTAAAAATACTCTGAATCACTCCAGATAAATCGCTGATGGTTCCCCCTGTTCCATAAACGATTGACATGGTGGATACAACAATTTCTTTCGCCATAAAACCGCTAATTAATGCAACAGCAGATTGCCATGTTCCAAATCCTAAAGGAGCAAAAATCGGTGCTAAAACCTTACCAAACAACGCTAAAAAACTATCACTCATATTTTCAACCATTCCTTGGAAGGAAAAGTTTGCTAATAACCATAAAACGACAGCCATGCTAAAAATCACAGTTCCAGCTTTTTTAATGAAGTTTTTCCCTTTATCCCAAGTATTTAATAATAAACTTCTCACCATTGGAACACGGTAAGGTGGTAATTCAAGCACAAATAAACTTTCTTCTTGTTTCAATAAAAATCGTTTAAAAATGAGTCCTAATAAGATCGCTAAAATAATTCCCAACACATATAAAGAGAAAACAACGATGCTTTGATACTGTCTAAAGAAGATCGAAGTAAATAATGCATAAACGGCTAATCGAGCAGAGCAAGACATAAATGGACTTAATAAGATCGTAATTAATCGTTCCTTTTCTTGTTCCATTGTCCTTGCGGCCATAATTCCTGGAACATTACAACCAAAACCAATGATCATCGGAATGAAAGCTTTCCCATTTAAGCCGATTTTCGCCATCGCTTTATCCATCACAAAAGCAGCTCTCGCCATATAACCCGAGTCTTCTAAGAAAGAAATAATGAAAAATAGGACAAAGATTTGTGGGACGAAAACTAATACTCCACCAACACCTGCAATAATTCCATCTACGATGAAACGAATTAACCACTCTTCCGCATGAATAGAGATGAGTAATTGTTTTACTGTATGGGAGAATGGCCCATTAATAAAACCATCCAATAGATCTTGTAGCGGTGTCCCGATCCAAGAAAACGTAGCCTGGAACGTTAAAAACATAAATAAGAAAAATAACGGAATGCCTAAATATTTATGGGTTACAACGGCATCAATTCTTTCTGTCCATGTAATCTGCTTATTCTCATCAATCGTCATCACATCTTGTAACATTTGGTTAATCCAAAGGAAACGCTTTTCCCGGATCACTTGGGCCACAGAAGTATTTAATTTTGCAGCAAGATTCTCACGAATTGCTAAAATATGATCCCATACCTTTTTATCTTCAATATATCCTTCTACTACAGAGTTTTCTTCAAGGAGTTGTAAGGCAATCCAGCGAAGATTGTGATATCGAAATTGTGGTAAGTCGTGTATCAACTGTTCAATGGTATGAATTCCCCATTCAATCTCTGCTCCATAATCCAATTGAAAATTAGGCGGATCCTCTGCTTGATCAAATGCTTGAATTAATTCATCATAACCTTTTCCTTTTCTTGCCATCATGGGGACAACTGGGATTCCTAATCGTTCTTCTAGTAATTTCACATCGATTTGAATCCCATATGTTTTGGCCACATCAATCATGTTTAATGACATGACCATAGGTTTGCCTAGCTCTAATAGTTGCAAAGTAAAATAAAGATTCCGTTCTAAATTAGAAGCATCCACAATATTAATTAATTTATCGATGTCTTCTTCCATCAAAAATTGACTCGCTACTTTTTCTTCAATGGAAAAGGGAGAAATACTATAAATACCAGGTAAATCAACGATTTGAATCGATTCGTCGTATTTTGCTACACCTACTTTTTTTTCAACGGTAACTCCTGGCCAATTCCCAACATGCTGTCTTGTTCCTGTTAATAAATTAAACAGAGATGTCTTCCCTGCATTCGGGTTACCAACTAATGCATAAACCGCCATGATAACCTCCCCCTCCTATTTCACAAACTCAACGATAATCCCTTCTGCCTCTTGTTTACGAAAACTCATTTGGAATCCCCTTAGTTTAACTGCTAAAGGATCACCAAAAGGAGCAAATCTGGTAATTTCTAATGTAGTTCCAGGTAATAATCCCATGTCCATCAATCGTTTTTGTTTGCGTTCACTCATTCTCAAAGATTTGACACGAACTTTTTCTCCAACTCGACATTGAGCAAGAGTAACCTTCATACCGATCACCCTTTATTTAATATTGAGAATCATTCTCATTAATATTATATAAAAAGGTTCCTAGAATGTACACTAGGACATTATGACGAAAATGTGAACATTTTGTGAACATTTTAGTTATTATCTTTCTATTATCACTATGTTTATAGTATAATTCTTTTTTTATCATTTTACTGTGATATTTATCACAGTGAATATAGTTTACAAGGTAAACTTTATTCAGAGGTTAGATGTGAGAGGTTAGACTTGATGAATTGACGAGGTAGCAAATTCTATTGTGTAGTGCCGCTATACAAAAAAGTGGAGGTGAAACACCCCCATCCTATACTTATTTTCTTTCATTATATGAATTACATTGCATTTTTAAAGATTTGTACGATTTCCTCTAAGGTTGCTTTTCTTGGGTTGGTAAGGTGTGTAGCATCCTTTTGCGCATTGGCTGCCATAATCTCGAAATCTTCTTCTTTTACACCTAATTCTGCTAACCCTGATGGAATTCCAATCGATGCAGATAGTTTCTTAATTGCTTCAATCGCCTTTTGAGCTGCTTCATTGACAGAAAGTCCATCGATATTTTCGCCCATTGCCACGGCTATATCGCGGAAACGTTCAGGGGCTGCAATGAGGTTAAATTGCTCGACATGAGGGAGTAAAATCGCATTACATACACCATGAGGTAGATTATAAAATCCACCTAATTGATGAGCCATCGCATGAACATAGCCTAAGCTTGCATTATTAAATGCCATCCCTGCTAAGAATTGAGCATATGCCATTTTTTCACGGGCTTCCATATTGGAACCATTCGCAACTGCTTTTGGAAGATATTCTGAAATGAGTTCAATCGCCATTAACGCTGCAGAATCTGTTAATGGGTTCGCATCTGTAGATACATATGCCTCAATTGCATGGGTTAACGCATCCATTCCTGTTGCAGCTGTTAGTGATGGTGGCATTCCTACCATTAATTCCGGATCATTAATTGATACAGCAGGAGTAACTCTCCAATCCACAATCGCCATTTTTACTTTACGGCTTGTGTCAGTGATAATACAGAAACGTGTCATTTCAGATGCAGTACCAGCGGTCGTGTTCACTGCTACAAATGGTACAAATGGATTACTAGATTTATCTATTCCCTCATAATCGTGAATTCTTCCTCCATTTGCTGCGACAAGCCCAATGCCTTTCGCACAATCATGTGATGATCCACCACCTAATGATACAAGCGAGTCACATCCATTTTCTTGCCATACTTTTAAACCATCCTCAACATTATGATCAGTTGGATTAGGTTCAGCTCCATCAAAAATTACAGCTTCTAATCCTGCTTCTTCAATCAATCCTTTTACTTGATCAGCCATTCCGACTTTTGCTAAAAAAGCATCCGTAACGATTAAAACCTTTTTCCCCCCTAAGGTTTTAATCCGCTCCCCAACTTCTTTTACACTTCCCGCTCCAAATAAATTTACTGTTGGAATAAAATAACCGCTTACTCTCATTTTTCAGCACTCTCCATTTTTATATTTTGGTTCTTTAAAAGGAACCACTACTAATAAAAAATTGTAAATATTGAATTACCTTATATTTATTATAATCCTACATACAAGAAAATATAAGTAACGTTTCCAAAAATTCATCCTTTAGACAAATGTGTGATAAAAGTGTGAAAACTTTTATACAAACTCTTAAATAAAAATAGGTTTGTATATTCCAACGGCTCCGTTGTCCGTGTATTTCTTACTGGAGTAGGTTTCGTTCATAATGGAAGTTGAATAATAAATGTTGTTCCTTGACCCTTCTTACTTTTGACCGTTATCGTACCACCATGAGCTTCTACAAATCCTTTGGCAATAGATAGACCTAATCCAGTTCCCCCTTGATCTCGCGACCTTGAAGAATCGGTTCGATAAAAGCGTTCAAAAATATAAGGGAGATATTCTTCATCAATTCCTGGACCAGAATCCTTCAGTGAAATCATCACTCGCTGAGGTTGTTCTTCTTTCTTTATCTCAATACTCACTTTCCCATGATTGGGGGTGTGGCGCAACGCATTCCCTAATAAATTGACAATGACCTGTGTGAAGCGATCAGGATCAACTTCGATCATTATCTCTTCATCCCCGATTAATTGTAATTGGATCTCTTTCTCCTCAGCTAACCATTCAAAATGAAACATAATCTTTTGAATCATTTGCTTGATATTGACCCTCTTTTTATTTAAAACTAATTGGCCTGCCTCTGCTAAACTTAACTGTTGCAAATCATTCACGAGTCGTGTCAAACGCAAAACTTCATCATTTAGTTGCAAAATCACTTCTGGCGTCGGTTGAATGGCCCCTTCCTGAATAGATTCAAGTTGACCTCTAAGGATGGATAAAGGAGTTCGAAGTTCATGAGCGACATCAGCAACAAGTTGCTTTCGCACCTCTTCATTGTGTTCCAATTTTGCCGACATTTCATTAAATGCTTTCGATAATTGATGAAACTCATCCTTGGTATTCACCATTACCCGATAGGAAGTATCACCTTTTGCTAAATGACGAATCCCAATCATTAAACTTTCTAATGGCTTTGTTAATTTGTTTGCAAAAACAACTCCAAATAAAGCAGCGACTATAACTGCGATCATAGTTCCCAAAAGAATGGAATGGTTCATGGAATTCAAAAATTGCTGTTCCAAACTAAGTATTCCAAAGCTTTTCTCCCTATTAATAATGAGCTCCCCAATTTTTTGACCATTTAATAGCAAATCCTCATGAATTCCAGGTACTTCTTTACTTTTTTGTCCTAGGTACTCTTGTTTTGAATCGGCAACCACTTTCCCATTTTTGTCTGCGATAATCATTTGAATATCTGCCATACGCGCTATTGAAGGGTTGTTTCTCCACATCGGCCCTTTACGCTGCCATAGCCAGTCAAAATTATTTACAACCACTTGTTGAATATCGTCCCAATTCCCATAGAACTCATAATATTTCACGAAAGCATTTTTCCATGTTTCAATTCTTTCACTTTCATTTTGTCGTACATAATTTTCAAAAACATTTTCAATCCGATTTTGAAAGATAATCGATTGCAATAAAGCCATAATTACAACAATGCTACTAAAGGCAATAATGAGTTTTGTTTGTAGTTTCATGTTTCTCCCCCAAAACGGTAGCCGATTCCATATACCGTTTGAATATATTTCGGATTTGCCGGATCTTCCTCGATTTTTTTTCGCAAATTGCTGACATGAGTGTCAATGGAGCGTTCGTAATTGGCATACGCTTCCCCCATTGCTATATTCATCAATTGTAAACGACTAAACACTCTACCAGGTTTTTGCGCTAATGCTACTAAAATTTTAAACTCAGTAGGCGTTAATGCCACTTTTTTACCAGAAACATAAACTTCATATTTTGACAGATGGATCGAGATATCCCCTCGTATAATCACTTCTTCATCAACTTCATCATCAGGACTGGTTCGTCTTAACACTGCTTTCATTCTGGCTAATAATTCACGTAAACTAAACGGTTTGGTGATATAATCATCTGCCCCTATTTCAAGTCCTAACAGTTTGTCTACTTCGTCTGATTTTGCCGTTAAGAAAATGATCGGTATTTTTTTATTCTGTTGACGAACTTCCCGTAAGATTTGATATCCATCCAAACCCGGCATCATAATATCTAAGAGAATCAGATCGATGGAGTTTTGTTTCAATTGATCGATAACCTCATAACCATTACTTGCTTCGATCGTTTCATATCCCTCATTGATTAAATAAGAACTGACCATATCTCGGATTTTCGTCTCGTCATCTGCAACTAAAATCTTTTTTTTCATGCCCAATTCTCCCTTTACTTAATATTAAAAATATTATATCAAAGAAATTGGAAAATGTTAGAATAGTAATGGAGCTAGTGCTTCAAAATCTTTATAATATACGTTGAAAAAAAGACCCTGAAGGGAACTTCAGGGCCTTGTTTCAATCATTAGTTGTTGTTAGTAGACCAGCGAGGACCTCCACCAAATCCTCTACCATAACCTTGACCTTGGAATTCACCCATTCTGCCTCGACCGATTCCTTGATTTGTAATGGCTGCTTTGGTATTGGCCTCTATCCGTTCTAGCATAAATTGTTTCTGCTCTTCTGTGATCTTCTTATCTTTCACAAGTTGATCTAATTGAGCCTTTTTATAGTCGATCATCATTTTTGCAAGTTCATCCGCACTTTTGCCTTTTTCTTTGGCAATTTGTTCTAATGATTTACCTGCTAATCGTTGGTTATAAAGCTCTTCATCAGTAATTCCTAAATATTTGGCAATTTCATCATGCATGACACCTGCAAAATATTGCCCCATTCGAGGACCCATTCCAACCCAACCAGAATTCGTCGTGTTTTGTTGTTGAATTTGTACAGGTGGTTTTGGTGGAACAAGATCAGTAGTTTTCGCTGAACTAATCACTGGGCCAATCATTGCACCAATTCCCATTGCGCCAGCAATCGTCCCAGCAAAAAGCATGTGTTTGATTTTCATCTGAATAACCCCTTTCAAAAGTGATTGATTTTTGTTTCCATCACTATCATAACCAAAGGGTTTTCAGAACTTATCTTGCAAATTTAAAGAAAATGTTAAGATTCATATTTTTGATGTATCTTTTTAAACAATTCCTAAAATATGATAACCACTATCTACATAAATCACTTCTCCGGTAATCCCACGAGATAAATGACTCATTAAAAATAGAGCCGTATCTCCAACTTCCGAAGCTTCTGTAGTTCGGCGAAGAGGAGCTTTCTCTTGAATTTCATGAAGAATCGTATTAAAGTCAGATACTCCTTTTGCTGCCAATGTACGAATCGGACCAGCAGAGATTGCATTTACGCGGATACCATTTGGTCCAAGATCATTAGCTAAATACTTCACACTTGATTCTAATGCTGCTTTGGCGACACCCATAACATTATAGTTCTTCACAACTCTTTCTCCACCGAGATAGGTCATGGTAACAATGCTTCCACCTTCTGTCATTAAAGGTGCAGCTTCACGGGCTACAGCTACCAATGAATAGACACTAATATTTTGCGCCATTAAATAACCATCTCTTGATGTGTTGAGATATTGGCCCGAAAGTTCTTCTACTTTTGCATGAGCAATACTATGTACAACCCCATGAAGTGTTCCCACTTCTTCTTTTAAATGTTGAAATAAATCTTTAATTTCTTCATCGCTTGTTACATCGCAGGGAAACATAAGCACTTCTCCCATATCTGCCGTTAATTCTTTTAAGTTTTTCCCAAATTTTTCTCCCTGGTAGGTGAAAATCAAGCGAGCTCCTGCTTTATATAGAGACTCGGCAATTGCCCATGCAATACTTCTTTTATTTGCTACACCCATAATTAAAATATTTTTTCCTTTTAAAAGGCTTTCCACGTCTAAAATCTCCTTCCTTGTCCTATTTTAGTACCTACTACTAATAGATACTATTAATTTTAAACCAAGAATTCCAAAATTTCAATGAAGGCATTCTTCTTCATCTTAATTCCCCCTTTTGCCTCCATCCTTGCGTAAATATTCAATAATATATTTATCAATTTTTTGACTTATTTTCAGAATAATTTCTTTGTTCATGTTCATATTGGCCGCATTATTAAGAATATTCCTTGCTATTTCTATTTTATCTTTTTTATCCACTCCATTCACTCCTTGTAAAAATAACCGTTCAGATAATTTTACATCAAACATTAGCCTATTGCAAATACTTAATATATGCAATCTGCAAATTCTGATACGACTTAAAGTTAGCTAAAGTTAGAAGCAAGGAGTGAACGATAGTGGAAAAAAATGTAGAGATAGATAACAAAGCCATTGGGCAGAGAATACGGATAGAAAGGGAAAAGCTTGGACTTTCGCGGGAAGAGTTTGCAGAAATCATAGAACTTTCGGACTACTATGTGGGGCAACTGGAACGTGGGGAGCGGCAGATGAGCCTCCCCGTTTTGGTTAGAGTCGCCAGTTGTCTACATGTGTCTTTAGATTACCTTATTTGGGGCAAAAATACCTATGATGCTTATTATATCCGTGATGCATATAATACTTACGACGCCTTTGATAGTATTAAAGACGCAGAGCTAAATGAATTGATCAACAAGTGCTCGCCGAAAGAATTAGAGTTAGTCAAAAAACTTATTAAAACGGTTCTTCCTTATATGGGCAAAAACTAGGAACGATTTAATATCCCTACTCGTCGATCACAGTTTAAACGTATCGATCATTAAACATCAAAGGATATTTCCCATTTAGAGAATCACAATCAAAAAGATAAAAAAAGGAATCCCAATAAATCACTGGGCTTCCTTCATCATTTAATTATCTATTCAAATTCATTCACTTAAAACATCTTTGCTACACTAATTACCTGATCCATTGCTTTTGACTTAAATTCTTCTGTGCGACTTGGGTCATAGGCATGACCTTCCATATAAATCGATTGTACGTCTGTAACACCCATAAAGTTTAAGATAGCTCGAATATACCGATCTCCCATTTCTACTTCGGAACCATGTCCTTCAGAATAAAAACCTCCACGAGCTTGGATGTGTACAGCTTTCTTTCCGTTTAACAAACCAATGGGACCTTGTTCTGTGTATTTAAATGTTTTCCCAGCTTGCATAATACAGTCGACATACGCACGCATCATAGGCGGAACGGAAAGATTCCATAAAGGAGTAACAAAAATATATTTGTCTGTAGCTACGAATTGATCGACCAGCTCATTCATCCGTGCTACTTTCTTTTGTTCACTTTCAGTTAAACTTTCCTGATTTCTAAGTTTTCCCCATCCAGATAAGACTTCCTCATCGATCAAAGGAATGTACTCTTTATATAAATCCAAAGTAATGATTTCATCGTTTGGATTTTCCTTTTTGTACACGTTAAGGAACTCTTGACCAAGGGTTAGACTGAATGATTCATTTACTTGTTTGGGATTTGCTGTAATGTATAGAACTTTTGCCATGAATAGTACCTCCTTAATTTTTGATACAGAATTAGTATGAGTTACTCACACTACTCTAAACCAAATTTTTCTTCTAAGTAAAGAAAAAAGTTTTTGTAAGTGTATTTATTACTATGCTTTCTTAGATTTTAAAAAATATCTGTCAATATGATATTCTATAGACAAAGAGTGTAAACGGAGGTTATGCAAATGGATTTCGGATTATCCATTGGGTTAAATGGAACAAAAGAAACGATTGTATCAGAAGAAAATACGGCCAAAACCTATGGAAGTGGTGCATTAGAGGTTTTTGCTACACCTGCAATGATTGGATTAATGGAAGGAGCGGCAATGAATGCTGTTCAACCCCATCTACCTGTTGGTTATGGAACGGTTGGAACAATGGTAAATGTAAAACATATTGCAGCTACACCAATGGGAATGAAAGTGATGGCAAACGCCGAATTGATTGAAGTAAATGGAAAACGGCTTCTTTTCAAAATTGAAGCACATGATGAAGTTGGACTAATTGGCGAAGGAACGCATGAAAGATACATCGTTGAAGAGGAGAAATTTTTAGTAAGAACGAATCAAAAGGGTAAGTAAAGATTCTTTCTACCACTTGAAGAGTTGGAAAGGCGACTGATGAAAAAACGGCTGAATTGGCCGTTTTTTCATTGCTCTAGAAACGTTCAATAAACTGATGGGCCTTATTAAATAACAATCCATGGGTTAAGATTCCAAGCACAATCGCAGTAATGGCTGCCGAAGAAGTAAAAGAATACATAATGAGAATCTGATAGCGAACAGCCTCAATCGGATTAGCTCCAGCTACGATCATTCCTGTCATCGTACCTGGAAGTTGAACCAATCCTACCGTTTTCATCCCATCAATCGTTGGTAACATCGCTGCCTTTACTGCATTTCGCATCACATGGGAAATCGCTTGTTTGGAGGTGGCCCCCAAAGCTAAGTAGACTTTGATCTCCTCTTTTCTTGTATCGATTTCTGATTTTAATCGGTTTAAGAATAATCCAGAAACGACCATGGCATTCCCGATGATCATTCCACTAATGGGAATGACATATTGAGGGATTGAGCCAATGATTTTCAAACCAAGCAATAATGCCATTGTCAAAATCTCTGCCGAAGTGATCGCAATTGCAATACGGCGACCAATCCCCGGTAAACCTTTTCCCTTCTTTCTCGCATTGATGGTGGCCACCGTAATCATCACTGTTAACATCAATAGAATGAAAACCAAAGACCGAAGGGCGAAAATTGTATGTAATACGTAACCAACAGCAATCAATTGAATCGCTGTCCGAATGGTCCCAATGATAATATCCTTTTCTAATCCTAATCGTTGCCATCTGGATAAAACTATGGCTAAAGCCACAAAAACTAAGGTCAAAATTAGGGCAAAGATACTCATCGACTCTCTCCCTCCTGATCATATGAGGTCATAATCAGTTCTTTGGTGATGTCATGTTGAGGATGTTCAAATACTTCTTCTGTCGGACCTTGTTCTACAATTTCACCATTTGCGATCACCCATGTATATTGACCGACACGTTTTGCTTGTTTTAAATTATGGGTAACCCAAAGAATGGTTTTCCTTTGCTGCTGATGTAAAGTTTGGATCAACTCTTCGATTTCAAGGGAACTTGTTGGATCTAAAGATGCTGTAACTTCGTCTAATAATAAGACCTCTGGTCGGTTGGCTAGTGTTCTTGCTAAGGCGACCCTTTGTTTTTGTCCTCCTGATAACGACCGAGCATCTTGATTTTTGATCGTTGATGGCAATGCTACATCTTCCAAGAGCTGATCGATCTCTTTTTCTGTTAGCGTTTTTCGATTGAGCTTAGGGCCAAGCAACAGATTCTCTTTTACCGTTCCTTGAATCATCGTTGGTAATTGAAACACCATTCCGATTTTCCGTCGAAGCTCAAGCACATCTATCTTCAAGTAATTTGTCCCTTTAAATCGTAATTCCCCTGAATCAGGATCTCTCATACGATTCAATAGTGAAAGAAGGGTGCTTTTTCCTGATCCAGAAGGACCAATGATGGTAATGAGTTCTCCTTCCATCACTTTCGCAGAAATTCCTTTTAGAATTGGACTTCCTTTTTCATCATTTTTCACGACATTTTCGATTGTGATCAATTCTTCCATCATTGCTTCCTTCTTTCTTTTTCTTCATCATTTTTATACCGCTTATCTTCTTAATGTTGCTATTAATCGATTCTCTTTTAACAGTAAATCGAAGGCATCGAGAATATGGAAAACGACAATATCGCTTTTTAATAAGGATGAAGTCGCACACCCTTCTTTGCCAATTACGGCTATGGCTAGATTCGATGCTTCAAACATCCATGCATCATTGACACCATTACCAATGGAGATGACACCTTGGGAGTTCAAGTTTTGAATGAAGCGTTTTTTCTCACCTAATTGATCCTCTTTGTCAATAACATGAACAATAACAGGTAGACCCTCGCATTCTCGATGAACACTTCCGTTGGTATCTGCTGTGACGACATAAATATCGAAGGCTTGCCCCAATTGAAGTAATCGTTCTTTTACCCCTTCAATTAATTTTCCGTCTTCGGCAATCGTACCGTTAAAATCTAAGACAAGATGGTCAATTTTTAGTTCTCCTCTTCCAGGAATTTGATACGTTTTCATTGATGATCCTCTCCTTTAACTTCCTTTAGTAACATTATCGCAAAAAAAAATCACAACCAAACCATGAAAAGGCCGATAAGAAAGAGTCCTTATCGGCTTACTAGCAAACTATATTCCACTTATCTTATTTTTTCCGCTACCCTTGAAGCTTGTTGTACTGGATCCCATACTCCATTAAACGGCGGAGCATATGATAGATCTAAATCTTGCAATTCATCAATCTTCATTCCAAATGTAATGGCCATTGCCAATACATCAATTCTTTTATCGACACCAGCATACCCCACTACTTGCCCTCCAAGTAATGTTCGATCATCCTTCCTGAAAACCAATTTAATATATAACCGTTCAGCATTAGGATAATAAGTTGCATGATGACGAGATTTGATCGTTACGGTCTCGTAGTCAATATTTAATGCTTTTGCTTCTTTTTCATTAAGACCTGTTCTCGCCATCTCTAAATCAAGGACTTTCATTACTGCTGTGCCAACGATTCCTTTGAATTCTGCATTGCCGCCACCAAGGTTGGTTCCAGCAATTCGCCCTTGTTTATTTGCTGTTGTTCCAAGAGGGATATAGTCATCCTGTTGTTTCACTAAATGATAATGGGTAGCACAATCTCCTGCCGCATAAATATTCTCTATGTTAGTTTGCATTCTAGAATTGACCCGTATCGCATTTTTTGGTCCAAGCTCAATTCCTGCTTTTTTAGCAATTTCAGTATTGGGTCGGATACCTACAGAAATAATCACCATATCTGCAGGATATTCTCCTTTATTCGTAACAACAGACTGAACTTTCCCGTCTCCTTTTAATTCTTTTACTTCTTCTTGTAAAGAAACTTTTATTCCCTGTTTCTCTAACTCTGTTTTTGCGTGTTCAGCCATTTCCGGATCGAATGATGCATTTAATTGATCCGCAATATCGATAATTTGTACTTCTTTCCCTTGTAGGTGAAATGCTTCAGCCATCTCAAGACCAATATAGCCGCCACCTATAATTACCACCTTTTGAATCTCTTTTCTTTCATCTAGCCACTTAAGAATCCGATCCGCATCAGGAATGGTTTTCAATACCGTTACTCCATCCAAATCAGTTCCTTTCCAAGGTGGTACAATGGGCTCACCGCCCGTTGCGATCAAAAGATAATCATAATTGGTAACTACTTCAGTCTGATCCTTTAAGGAAAGTGCGGTGACATGTTGGGATTTAGGATCGATTAATGTGACCTCGTGAAGCAGATGAATCTTAATTTTATATTTTTCTTCAAATTGTTCCTTTGTTCTGGCGATCAAATCCTTCGAACTTGGAACTAATCCTGCTACATAGTAAGGAAGACCGCATTGAGCATACGATAAAATTTCTCCTTTTTCAAAAACAACGATCTCGGCCTCGGGTTGTAACCGACGAATTTGTGTGGCTGCACTCATCCCAGCTGCATCCCCGCCAATAATCACATATTTACTCAAGATCTACTCCTCCTTTTTTCATAAGGAACTAACCATATTTTTTCCAATTTTATCATATGTATGAAAGGGATACCATAGCAGGAGTATCCTAATCTACAGCGTTCTAATGGCGATTTTAGCCGGCGACAAGAATGAGATAGAATGATGGAAAGGTTCAATCCTTTCAAAGCCTTTTTTCTGATCTTCTTCTTTCTTCTTGCTTTGTTACGACTTTCCGTACAAGGAATAATAGAGCTAAGGTGATCGCGGCAATGAAATAATCTGTTGCGCTTTTATATTCAAGAACCACTTTTCTCGCTAAGGCAATCATCACAATATCAATAATGGCGAATGGGTTTTTACGAATCAACATGATCGCAAACTCTAAACTAACCACCAAGACTAAGAAGTCGCCTAAGACTGTCTTCGATTGATCAATAATATGATGACTTTTGACAAGGTGTAGTAGATCAATTACAATATAAGCGCCTTCAGCTATAACCGTTAAAACCAGTATAATAGCTAAAATAATCTCAATCCATTTGATAATCCCTTCAATTTTTTCATCAATAATTGAAAATAACATCAATACTGCTCCCCCTTTCCCTCTTCTATTTCTATTTTCTATTGCCATTAATTATAGATTGTTTTTGTAAAATTTTGATAAATAAAATGTAAAATTAATCAAAAATACACAAAAACCCCCTTCGAAATATGGAGGGAGTTTTTTTAAGACAAGCTTTAATTCATTCACGTATTGATTTTTTCTTTTTCTCGATTCCCCAAATCAAAAGAAAAACAATCACCGATAAGAATGAAGCAAATGCCATATATACATAGGTATTCAAAATGCCAAATTGCTCATAAATCCACCCGCCGATCATACTACTCACAAAACTTCCAAGTCCTAAGCCAAATGATCCATATAAAGACATCGCAGAAACTTGAACTTCTTCATCGGCCTTTTGTTTCACAAATTGGACCGCTGTTGCTAGAAATAATCCAATGGACAAACCTTGAACAAATGTTGTGGCAATCACCCATGGAACAGATGGCCTGAGGGAATAAAAGAACCATCGAGCTACTGTTACGAATGCTGCAAAAATCATGACAGGCAATAAGCCAAATTTATTAATGAGTTTTCCGCTCCATCGCATAAAGGGAACTTCACTTCCAGCCGCTAATAAAAATGCTAAGCCAATTCCTGTTTTCGTCCCACCAATAGATTGATAGAAGATACCAAAATACGTATTATTCGCATTCATCGTCCCAAAAAGCAAAAACGTCCCTAACAGAAATAACGAAAACGAAGGAACTTTTAAAAGATTTTTAATCCCTTTGAATACATTTACAGAAAATGAAGTCGTATGTTCATTAGGCATTCTCCTTGTTAGAAATGAAGCAATGAAAAGAGAGATAGCATATAAATAAAAGATAATATCAGCTTGAAGATGGTCAGATAAAATACCTGCCACCCATACCGCGATCGCAAAACCAAGAGATCCCCAAAGCCTTATATCTCCGTATTGCCCACCATATTTTTGAACAAAATTCATTGAAATATTATCTGTGATTGGAACAACAGCACTCTGAAAGATATTAAGAATCCCTGTCAGAATAAAAAATAGCCAAAAAGAGTTCATTATAGGGAAGATCAATGATATAGCTCCAGCTGAGAGTAGCGTGACCATCAATACCTTCTTCTGGATCCCATATCGATCACAAAGCATCCCCCAAATGGGCTGAGTGATGATCGATACAATAGGTCCAATAGACATAACCAAGCCTAACTGACTCCCTGTCAACCCTTTATCTTTAAAGTAAACAGATAATAAAGGATACAAAGCCCCCACACCAAAAAAGTAAATATAATAAAAACCGCTTAAACGAATATAAATATTCCTTCTCCCGTCAAGTACAAGTTCTGTCATATTTTCTCCTCTGTTCATACTTTTTTCAAACGATATTATTGTATCACGTTTTTAAATCAATCTGTGAAAAAACTTACTCATTTCTCTTTCTCCTAGGATGAACCATTTCTAGGTATTTATCATACTCTAATATAAAGCCCAATCAGGGGGTGTGATTATGTTGAAAATTAGAAAAATTCAAGGTGAAATGAATGATGATGCTTTTGGTTTTTCTACAGCAATCGGGGATATAAATGGGGATGGACATAATGAAATCATTGTTGTAACAACCAACCAGCCGGTTGGTGGATCTCTTAAAATCTACAATCATCAACGAAAACATTTAAAGTCGTTTCCCCTTAGCAAGAAAAAAGTAAGTACGATTCGCATCCTGACAAAGGATATCAACCAGGATCAAGTTGATGAAATTATTGTTGGAATCACCTATCAAGATTTATCTGGAGAAGTAAAGGTCTATTCGTATAAAATGAATAAAATCTTGCTTCATCTAAAAAGTGTTGAGCAATATGATGCTTTTGGTTTTGCCATTGCCTCTGGCGATGTAGATGGGGACGGGGTTCCTGATATCATCATTGCTGCCCCCCAACCGACTCAAGATGGGAGGGGGAAAGTTTATGCCTATAGTGGGAAAGATGGATCATTGATTCGCAAATTTTCATCCCGTGTTCCTAGAGGAAATAGTGATTTTGGGACCTCTGTTGCTGCATTTGATCTTAATGATGACGGGATGGAAGAGATCATTATCGGTTCTCCAGGTAATCCAGAAGGTGAAGTATACATTTATTCTGGTAATCACGGCTGGTTAATGTATAAGTTAACAGGAGATCCAGGTTTTGGAATTCATGTTCACGTTGACCGACTAGAAGAAAACGGGCCACCTGTCTTATTTGTAACAACGAAAGATTTAGAAGGAAATCGGATTTCTGCCTATCAAGCCCCGTACTTTTATCCCCTTTTTGAAATCGACAATGATGAGGTAGATATTGGTTTTGGCGAAACAATGGCAACAGGTGATTTAGATGGTGATGGAAAAAAAGAAATTATTGTTGGTGCATTTGATTCCCCACACAAACGAAAAAAATATGCAGGACAAGTGGATATCTATTCTAGTATAGATGGTTCACTTCTTCACCGTTGGTATGGTATTGAAGAAAAAGATCAGTTCGGATTTTCCCTAGCAGCAGGTAAAATAAGCTCGAATCAAAAAGATGATCTATTAATTGGTGCGCCAAGGGAAATATTAAAGAAAAAGGGTAACGTTTATATCGTATCTTTGGATCAAAAATAGGACTTCGTTTTGAAGTTCTTTTTTTTGTCCATGAGGTAACTTGAATTATTTTGGTAAAAATATGAAAATAGAAAAAGAATTATAAGACAGGGAGGGGTTTTTAATGAGATATAAGGATCGAGTCGTGATTGTAACAGGCGGGGGACAAGGGATTGGCCGAGCAATTGCCCAAACGTTTGCGAGAGAAGGTGCAAAAGTCGTCATCGCCGATATTGATGAAGAAGCAGGGAAAGAAAATGAACGTCTGATTACCCAAGAGGGAAATCAAGCTTTATTTATCAAAACTGATGTGACAAAAGAAGAAGAAATCAAACATCTTATGAATGAAACGATACATCAATTTGGGCAAATTGATATTTTAATCAACAATGCAGGAATTGGTCACACTGAATCTATTTATACCATTAAAGTAGAAGATTTTGATAAAGTAATTGCTACAAATTTACGTGCTACTTTTATCTGCAGCAAATATGCCGCTTTGGAAATGAAAAAACGAAAAAAGGGCGTGATTATCAATATTGCCTCAACAAGAGCATTGATGTCTGAAGCAAATACGGAAAGTTACGCCGCTTCTAAAGGTGGAATTGTAGCCTTAACACATGCTCTAGCCGTAAGTCTTGGCCATGATGGAATTCGGGTTAACGCGATTAGCCCAGGCTGGATTGAAGTCAGCAATTGGCAAAAGTCTTCGAAGGCGAAAACACCTTTCCATTCACAAGAGGATAAAATGCAACATCCAGTTGGCCGTGTAGGAGATCCTATGGATATTGCTTATGCATGTCTTTATTTAGCTTCTGATGAGGCTGGTTTTATTACGGGGCAAAATATGGTCATTGATGGCGGAATGACAAAAAGAATGATTTATGTGGAATAAAGAGTGCCTTTCTTTCTTTATTTTCTCTGAAAGAAAGGCAACTCAAATCATTAAAGCAAAATAAATCTAAAAATTATCCTTGTTTAAAGCGATTTGTGCAGCTAGCTCTTCTGCTTTTTTCCAATCATCTGCAGATAAAATTTGTTCTGACATAGGAAAGAGAACCTGATTTTCCTTTGCAATATGGTTACGTAAGACTTCTATGATACTACTTCCATATTGAAGAATGCGTTCTGCATCTATACTCTCTTTTAGAAGCTCAGCTTTTAATGCTTGTTGGGCTTCTCTAAGTTCATTATGCTCCATTTCCATGACCATCACTGGACCACCGGGGCCTATTTTCGCTGCCATGATAGGAAATAACGCTTTTTCTTCTTGAACAAAATGGAGATTTAAGGAATCTTCCAAAAAACGGGCAAAGGCAGCAATGCGGATTTTTGCTCTTTCCAACTCCCCTTTTCGAACCAAATCAAGTTGTTTTTCTAATTGGTCCAATTCAACCAATGCCTTTTCGTGATCATCGTATAACACTTCTAAAAAGCCATTCATTGGGATGCACCTCCAAGTTTCTACTGCTTAATATACAGTTTACAGTGCATCTCAATTAAAGGCAGTGAAAAAGATCACAAAGTCTTAATAAACCTCACAAACGCTTCTTTTCCCTTTTGATCTCTTTTAAACACCCCAGCGTGGCCTAGAATCTTTGTAAAGACAAACCCTACTTCTTGTCGTAGAATGGTTAGACTATTCCCTTCATTTAGCTCAGGATATTTTTGTTTTAGTTCAATGGCCCACTCTAGATGTTTCACGATATCTTCATTCTTTTTAATTTCCTCGATATAATTTTCTTTTACTAGAGCTTCTGCTAATTGTTTCAGTTCCCCTTTCAGTCTTCCTGGCAACACTGCAAGCCCCATGACTTCAATGAGTCCAATGTTTTCTTTTTTAATATGATGAACTTCTTGGTGAGGATGGAAAACCCCCAATGGGTGTTCTTTACTGGTTCGGTTATTTCTTAACACTAGATCTAATTCAAAATCTTTTCCCCTTTTTCTAGCAATAGGGGTAATGGTATTGTGAGGCGTATCCCCTGTAAAGGCTAAAATTCCAACCGATTCATCACTATATCTCTTCCATTGATGTAAAATTTTATCGGCCAATTCCACCAAATCATGCCAATTCTCACTTTGTATGCGAATAACAGACATGGGCCACTTGACAATTCCCGCCTTTACATTGGGAAATTGGGGTAATGTAAATTCTTTTTCAATTGACGCTTTTGCCATAGGAAACTCATGACGTCCACCTTGAAAGTGATCATGACTGAGAATTGACCCTCCTACAATTGGCAAATCGGCATTGGAACCAAGAAAATAATGGGGGTATTTCTCCACAAATTCCAAAAGTCTTGCAAAGGTTTCCCTGGAAATTTTCATAGGACGGTGCTCATCAGATAACACAATACAGTGTTCGTTGTAATAAACATATGGAGAATATTGTAAATACCAACGTTCGTTATTTAATTCTAAAGGAATGATTCGATGATTTTGCCTTGCAGGATGGTTCACTCTCCCAGCATATCCCACATTCTCTTTGCATAACAAACATTTGGGATAAGAGCTTTGTTTCATATTTTGGGCTGCGGCAATGGATTTTGGATCTTTTTCCGGTTTAGACAAATTAATAGTAATTTCCAAATTTCCATATTCCGTTTCTGTCAACCAATGTTCATTCTTTGCAATTCGATCTATTCGAATATAATTACAGTCTTGAGAAAGTTGATAGAAATAATTAGTTGCTTGTTCCGGACTTTTTTCATATTTCTCATAAAAGTTTCGAACCACTTCTGAAGGTCTTGGCATCAAACAACCCATGATTTTTGTATCGAAAAGATCGCGATAAGTGATTGCATCCTCTTCTAGCCGTCCATTTTTCCCTGCCCAATCAAGAATTTTTTCTAAAATGGGAGTAGGGAAAGCAAGCTCCTCATTTGGAACCTGAGTCTCTTCCCATTCTTGCAACTGAAGCACTTCCAAAATTTTGTTTCTCGCATCTTCTATATCCCATTTAGCAATGAGGTTCTTTTTTAATCCGTATTGTATCAGGCGTTCCACTTGTTCATAAATATTGATATTCATTTCTCCCATCCTCTCTTTAGGAAGAACTACTCTTTATACCCATTAGGGTGACTTAGATGCCACTTCCAAGCACTTGTAATGATTTGTTCAAGGGATGCGTATTTAGGAGTCCAACCTAATTCCTTCATCGCTTTTTCGGAAGAAGCCACAAGTCTAGATGGATCCCCTGCTCTTCTTGGAGCAACTTCAGCTGGAATAGGCCTTCCCGTTACTTTTCTTGCCGTTTCAATCACTTCTTTGACTGTAAAGCCATTGCCATTACCAAGATTATACGTTGCACTTTCCCTGTCTTTTCTTAGATGGTTAAGTGCAAGAATATGAGCATCCACAAGATCGCTTACATGAATATAATCACGGATACATGTGCCATCATGAGTATCGTAATCATCGCCAAAAATATAAATTTTATCCCGTTTTCCAAGGGCCACTTGTAAAATAATAGGAATTAAATGGGTTTCTGGTTGATGATCTTCACCGATGATTCCTTCAGGATGTGCACCTGCTACATTGAAATAACGAAGCACCACATATTTTATTCCATAAGCGTTGTCTCCCCATTTGAGCATTTTTTCAACGGCTAATTTGGTTTCGCCATAAGGATTTGTTGGTTCTGTTGGATCCGTTTCTAAGATCGGAATGTTCTTTGGTTCTCCGTAGGTGGCTGCGGTTGAAGAAAAAACGATTTTTTTCACTTGATATTTCGCCATTGTCTTTAATAGGCTAAGAGTACCATAAACATTGTTCTCATAATATTCTAAAGGTTGCTCTACACTTTCACCTACAAGCGAATAAGCAGCAAAATGCATCACAGCATCAATGGGATTTTCATTAAAGACTTGGTCTAAAATCTCACTATCCCTCAAATCACCAATATATAGTTTGGCTCCTTCTAAAACCGCTTGTTTATGTCCTTTTTGTAAATTATCAATAACAACCACCTCTTCTCCTTTTTCTAGAAGAGCTGCAACTGCGTGACTGCCAATATATCCGGCTCCTCCACAAACTAAAATTGCCATATTTTCCCCCTCCAAAAAATTATTCAAACTCGATTTCTCTAGCACCATCACCAATTTCCACGACATAAAAATCAGCCGTTAAACCCGTTTTTTCTGTGTATTTTTTGCCAACATTTTCAATGAATGCTTGCATTCTGTCATTTCTTACAATACTAATGGTACATCCACCAAATCCTGCTCCTGTCATTCGCGAGCCGATAACCCCTTCTTGTTGCCATGCCGCTTCAACCAAAGCATCCAATTCAGGACCTGTCACTTCATAATCATCCCTTAAAGATATATGGGACTCATTCATCAGTTTGCCAAAACCTTCAATATCTCCCTGCTGCAGTTTTTTTACTGCTTCAATGGTACGTTGATTCTCATAGACAGCATGTTTTGCTCTTTTCCGATCCGTTTCATTGGTAATAAAATGCTTGTTCTGTTCAAATTGATCAATTGATAAATCACCAAGGGATTGAATGGATAACTTTTCTTTTAATTGACTTAAAGCCCTTTCACATTCTTCTCGACGTTCGTTATATTTGGAATCTGCCAACCCCCTTCTTTTATTGGTATTTGCAATCACAAGGGAGGTATTTTCCAATTTAACCGGGCTGTAAGTGAAATTCAATGATTGGGTGTCGAGTAACACTGCCCTTGCCTTTTTCCCCATTCCGATGGCAAATTGATCCATAATCCCACAGTTAACACCAATAAACTTATTTTCTGCTTCTTGGCTCATTTTGACCATTTCTAGCATATCGATCTGTAAACCAAATAATTCATTTAGCATCACAGCTGTAGCAAGCTCAATCGAAGCAGAAGAAGACAGCCCTGCTCCATTTGGAATATTACCGTAAAAAAGAACTTCTATCCCAGAATCTATAAAATATCCATGCTCGAAAAAGGTTTTCATCACACCTTTTGGATAGTTGGCCCAATCGTGTTTCGAATCATATACTAATTCATCCAACGGGAACTCTACCATTCCAATTGTCTCAAAATTTTTGGAATACATTTTAACGATCGAATCATTCCGTTTTCGGGCAATGGCATAAGTCCCTAAACTTAAAGCACATGGAAAAACATGGCCGCCGTTATAGTCTGTATGCTCACCAATAAGATTCACCCGTCCAGGGGCAAAAAAGGCCCTGATTCCATCATTTGATCCAAAGATTTGTGTAAAGTCATTTTTTAGTTGGTGTAGCATTTTTTTTTCTCCTCTCAATTTTACTAACATAAAAATCTTCATTAACGAGAAACTTTAATTGCTCTCAAATATCATTGAGTTAGGAATTACTTAAAGAAAAAAAATATTATTATTTATTAATTTAATTAATAAAGTCATAACTCCATTATATGTTTTCAATCTATATTGTTCAATCATAAACCACAAAGATTTCGATATCTTAGATGACATAGTAGGGTATTCTCTTCTTTTATGGAGTGGTCTTGCGAGGATACCCTACTTTTTTATTTTGATACTATTTTTATTTTTTCTTAATATATTTTCGTGTATCTATAGCCACAGCAGCTACAATGATTAAACCTTTAATAATATATTGAAGATAAGGATTCACGCCGATAAAGGCCAAACCATAGTTAATAAGTTGGAAGATGATTACACCAGTAACTACTCCACCGACTGTTCCGACACCACCACTAAATGACACTCCTCCGACAACAACGGCAGCAATCGCATCTAATTCATACATAAATCCTGTGTTGTTTGTTGCACTACCAACACGGCCTGCTTCTAATGCCCCGGCAAATCCATACAATACCCCAGCAATCGTGTAAAGAATTAGTAAATTCTTTGTAATATTAATTCCTGAAACAGCTGCTGCTTCTGGATTCCCGCCAATGGCATACATATTTTTCCCTAAACGAGTTTTATTCCAAATCACCCACATGATGATCGTAATAATTGTTGCATAAATTACGAGATAAGGAATCATAAAATTACCTATCACTACATTACCCTGAGCAAAATTCATGAACCGTGGATCCAATCCCCCAATTGGTTGTGCGCCATATGGCGGTCGGTCAAAATAAATTGAAGTTATACCATATACAATAACCATGACGCCTAAAGTAGCAATAAATGGTGTAACATTAAATTTTGATACGATAAATCCATTGATTAGACCAAATAACCCAGTGATGATTGCTACAAGAATTATTGGTACAAATAATGGTAATTCAGGTAAATTAGGATACATTCGATAGGCATAATCTGGTGCTTGTAATAAAGACGCAGATACTACAGCTGCTAATCCAACTAAACGACCAGCAGATAAGTCCGTTCCTTGAGTGATAATAAGCCCACCAACACCTAAAGCAATAATGATTCTAGTGGAAGCCTGTGCTAATATATTACGTATATTTATAACTGAAAGAAAATCTGGAGAAATTGCAATAATAATTAACAATAAGGCGATTAAAATAAAATAGATCGCGTTATTCATCAACCACTGTAACACATCTTTTTTGGTTATATTTTTCATTTTATCTGAATTTAAAGCCAGCATTTTATTTCACTCCTTTATAAAAATTTAGCAGCTAAGCGCAAAATCTCTTCTTGATTTGTATTTTTCGTCTCTACAATCCCTGCAACTCTCCCATTACTCATGACAAGGATTCTATCTGTAATACCTAATAGCTCCGGCATCTCAGATGAAATCATGATGATACCTTTATCTTTTTTTGCTAATTCCAAAATTAATTGATAGATTTCGTATTTTGCTCCAACATCAATACCACGAGTTGGTTCATCAAGCATGAGGATTTCCGGCTGAGTTAATAACCATCTTCCCATAATTACTTTTTGTTGATTTCCTCCAGATAAAGAATGAATTAATGTTTTTTGGGAAGGTGTTTTTACTTTCATACTATTAATAACCCAAGTTGTATCTTCTTTACGTTTGTTATCGTCAATCATCCCATACTTACCGACATACGCATTCAAATTTGCAATGGTTGCATTAAAAGTAATATCTAGATTTCCAAATATACCAGTGGAACGGCGTTCCTCTGTAACAAGAGCAAATCCGTTTTTAATCGCATCTCTCGGCGATTTATTGATTACTTCTCTACCATGTAAATAAATCTTTCCAGACTTTAGTTTTCTGATACCAAATATTGATTCAACTACATCCGTACGTTTTGATCCTACTAATCCAGCAATACCTAAAATTTCACCTTTTCGTAATTCGAAGGATACACCTTTTATTGAAGGCTGATAAGTTGCTGTCAAATCTCTAACTTCTAATATCGTCTCTTTTGGGACATTATCTTTATTAGGAAAACGTTTTTCTAAGTCACGACCTACCATCAAACTAATAATTTTATCTGTCGTTAACTCATGGGCAGGTTTTGTTGCAATCCACTTACCATCTCTCATGATGGTTACTTCGTCAGCTATTTGCAGGATTTCTTCCATTTTATGAGAGATATAAATGATACCTACGTTCTTTTCTTTTAAAGTTTTTATTATTTTAAATAAATGGTTTACCTCTTTTTCCGTTAGGGAAGAGGTGGGTTCATCCATTACGATAATTTTTGAATTATAAGAGACTGCTTTCGCGATTTCAACCATCTGCATTTCAGAAACAGATAATTTTTCCGTTTTTAAGCGTGGATCTAAATTTATATCTAATTCTTCAAAAATCTTTTTTGTATCTTCATACATCTTTTCCTCGTCGATAAATAATCCCTTCTTAGGATAACGACCTAACCAAATATTATCCATTATATTGCGCTGACGTACTTGGTTTAGTTCCTGATGAACCATTGAAACACCATTATCTAAGGCTTCTTTGGGAGTATTAAATTTTACTTGTTTACCATCAAGAAAAATTTCACCACTATCTGCATGATAAATACCAAACAAACATTTCATCAAAGTAGATTTACCAGCGCCATTTTCCCCCATTAATGCATGTACTGTGCCAGCCTTGACCCTTAAATGCACATTATCTAATGCTTTAACTCCAGGGAATTCCTTTGTAATATTTATCATTTCTAATAAATAGTTTGTATTCTTTTGCTCTTTCACTAGCTCAGACATAGGTTTCACCCCATTCTATAGGCATCTAATAAATAAGGATGCATGCTTGTGCTTTGCATCCTTGCATCCTTATTTGTCTTCTCATTTATATTTTACTTATAAGCTTCTTCAGCTACTGAAATGTTATCTTTCGTAATTGCTACATATGGAACACGAACTGCTTTTTTATCATCCAATTTCCAGTTTGTTCCTGCTAATACATCTTTTCCAGTTGCTACATTGAATGCTAAATCAAATGTAGCTTGTCCTTGATTTTTCGCATCATTTAATACTGTACCTAACATTGTACCAGCTTTAATCTGCTGTATTGCATCAGGTATTGCATCCACACCAACAACAGGCATATATTTGTCACCGGTAAAATAGCCATTTGCTTTCAACGAAGAAATTGCACCTAATGCCATTGCGTCATTGTTAGAAATCACAAATTCAATCTTATCCCCATGCTTTGCTAACCAAGCATCCATTAATTCTTTACCCTTTACAGAATCCCACATACCTGTTTGGAGTTCTAACTGTTCTACTCCAATACCTGCCGCTTTAATCTCATCAATAACATACTTCGTACGAGCTTCAGCGTCAGGATGTCCTGGTTCACCTTTTAGTAAAACGTATTGAATTTTACCATCACCATTTTTATCCCATTTATCTTTATTTGCTTTCCAAGCATCTACAATTATCTTCCCTTGAATTACACCAGATTCTGAGGATGTAGTACCTACGTACCATGCTTTATCATAGCTCTTTAATACACTAGCATCTGGCTCTTTATTAAAGAATATAACTGGTACATTTGCCGCTTTTGCTTTTGCAATAATTGTCGGCGCAGCTTGAGGATCAACTAAGTTGATTGCCAAGGCTTTTACCCCTTTAGCGATCATCATATCTACCTGCTCATTTTGGGTAGATTGGTTATTTTGTGAATCATTTAAAATTAATTCTGCTTTTCCTTTTGCACTTGTTTCGACTGCTCGGCGCACGAAAGACATGAAGTTATCATCAAATTTATAAATAGCTACACCGATCTTCGGCATTTCCGAAGCTTTGTCGGATGAGGCATTAGATCCTGTGGATATACCACATGCTGCCATCGTTAAAATGAGTGAAAAAACCATTACTACTGCAAAAAATTTTTTCATTTATTTTCCCCTCTCTTTTTTTTAAAAATCAATAAAGCGCTTACATTAGAATTTTACTAAAATTTTAGTCAAACTGTCAATATTATTTTTCACTGCTACAAGATTACTTATTTTTTTTAAAAACTACTATTTCTCTTGATTAATTCCGTAGCAATAATTATCTTTTTAGCAACTTTTCTTCCAGCAATTCGTTCCAATAATAAGTCAACAGCTGTTTCCCCCATTAATTCTGTGTACACCTTTAATGTTGTCAATGAGGGAAAGATATATTTTGATATGCTTATATCATTAATCCCTATAATATTCACTCGTTCAGGAACAGCAATATTTTCTTCATGAAGTGCTCGTAAACAGCCAATGGCAATTGAATCATTTCCCGCAAAAAAAGCGGTAGGAAGATTTTCACCATGATCATGAATGGCTTGTTTCATCAAACGGTATCCATCGTTGACGGTAAATTTACCAATATACATGAAGCTTTCATTAAAAAGATTACGTTCTTGAAGATAAGAGCGAAATGTCTTGTCGCGAAGATCTTCGATTTCCGATGAACCATCTTTAAATTTTTCACGTCCGCCAATATAACCAATCGATCGATGACCTTTTGCTAATAGGTAATTAATAATTTTTTTGGTTGCTTCCTCAAAATCAATAACGACCGAATCATACGCATTATCGTCAGGGCTGTAATCAACGAATATTATATATTCGGTGATCTCTGATAACGCCGCTACTTCATTTTCACTGAACTTTCCTACAGCAATAATTCCTTGTATATTCTCTTGTCTTACTTCATTTAATTTGTTATAAAAGTAATTTACTACTTGGATGCCTAATTGTTGGCAACGTTGCTCAATACCTAAACGAATCGACATATAATATAAATCTTCCAATTCTTCTTTTTCGGTATACCAGTGAATGATCGCAATTTTAGAGGTTTGGGTTTTTACCGACCTTTTTTTATAGGATAGTTCTTCAGCTATTTCAAAGATCTTCTTTCTTGTTTCGTCTGTTACAGATAGAGTAGGGTCGTAGTTAAGCACACGGGAGACAGTTGCAATCGAAACGCCCGCCTTTTCTGCTATATCTTTAATTGTTGCCATATGTTCCCTCCTTTCCTAATCAATATTGATCTTAATTATTGGATAACATTCATATCCTTAATATAACAGACTTTCAAATTCTCCCTTTTTTTAATGAAAGCACCTTTATTCGTGTATTATTTATTAACGCTTACATTATCTAATAAAAAATTTAGTAAAATTTTTAACTTTAGTCAACTTTTTTCATAAGTGCAATACGTATATGACCAAATTAAAATTATAAAGAACATCCGTTAAATTGATGTTCTTTATAGCTTAATCACTTAACTTCTTCTCAATGCTTTGATAATAAAAGAGTATGAATACACACGGTTTGCATACAATGTAAACTCGGGATGGGTTTTAGCTCCCCAACTATCATCTCCACCAACACCCATCTGCTTATAATTAACTCTTAATACAACTTTATTACTTTTTGAAAGTTTGTAAATATGATCATTTTGTTCTAATTCTTCAGGAGTATATGGCAAAGCATTTAGCTCAATTATGGGAACACCCATAATTTTAAGTCCTATCCCACTATTATTGGTAAGCTCAGCCCATCTAACCTCTGTTTTGTTCCCGCATTCCTGTGGTCTTAGGTAAGGTACAAATTGTTCCTCAACCTTACCCTGATATATGCCTATTTTTGCTCCTGTTGAACGATCCCAATAATTTTCATGAGGACCTTTTCCATACCATTTTAGATTTTCAAATTGTTTGTCTAGTATAAACATCATTCCTATTTCCGGAATTTCGGGAAGGTTTTCACCTGGTATTAAGTCGAGTTTTACTTTAATTTCTCCATTTCCATAAACTGTATAGTTTATCAAACATTTACTTTCTATTGTAGTCGGAAGAATATATTCATTCTCGATATGAATTTCATTTTTAAATTTCTTAATTCCCATTGATTTCAATACCCGTTCTTTACCAACATTTTTCCAAGTAGCCGCTCTTTCTGGTAAACCATTGCCTCTATCATTGTCGATTGGTGCTCTCCAGAAGTTAGGGATCGGTGGTGTTTTGATTATATTTACTCCGTTAAATTGGTATGATTCCATGTCACCATTTAATTTATCATATACAACTGAAAAATCCTTTCCATGAACTTTAATCAAATTTTCACTCTCTATTAATTTTAATTCAGGATCATCTTCATTAACCTTATATACAAAATGACATTCAACTGGAATCTTAAATTGTTCAAATGCCACCTCATGCCCTTTTTTTGCCCATAAAGTATCTTCTTTCAATAATAAACTTAAGTTTAACCATAGTTCTTCATTCTCTTCAATATGATCAAGTAACGAATAGGATAAAGTCATAATTTCAGAAGAATTGGGTTGAATATTTAAAGCTTCTTTACCTTGCAAAATAACATTTCCGTTTTTCATGATCTGCCAAACAAACTCAAAATCTTTTAAATTCGTAAATAGGTAACGGTTTGATACTTTTATTTTTCCTTGTCTTAAATCAATCACTTCAAATTTTACGTTTTGATAGCATTTTTTCACTTCATAAATCTTCGGAGAAATGGTTCGATCAGCAAAAATTAAACCATTACCACAAAAGTTTCCGTCATTAGGAGTATCGCCAAAATTTCCTCCATATGCTAAATATTCAATTCCTTCAGGGGTTTTCGTTTTTATTGCTTGATCAATCCAGTCCCAGATAAAACCCCCTTGAAGAATGGGATATTTTTCGAATAACTCCCAATACTTAAATAAATTCCCGTTAGAATTTCCCATGGAATGACTATATTCACAGAGAATAAAGGGCTTTTTTGGATTATTTTTAGCGTATTCTTCAATGGATTCAATTTTTGAATACATCTGGCTTTCTATATCTGATGCAGCCTCAGAATCACGATAATGGAATACACCTTCATAATGTACAAGTCTCGTAGGATCAATCTCTTTCAGAAAGTCATGCATTTTTATAAAATTATCTCCACCAAAAGATTCATTTCCTAAGGACCAGATTAATATCGAAGGATGGTTTTTGTCCCTAAAAAACATTGATTTACATCGATCTAATACTGCTTCTGTCCATTCTGTCTTGCTTCCTGGTATCGTGTCTCCCTCTTCAATCTGCCCTAGTTGCCAGGTCCCATGAGTCTCCAGATTTGTTTCATCAATAACATAGATTCCATATTCATCACAAAGATCATACCATAATGGATGATTAGGGTAATGAGAAGTACGAACTGCATTAATATTGAAGGCCTTCATGAGTTGTATATCTTTCACCATATCTTCATAATCAATCGCACGGCCTTTCTCTGGGTGAAATTCATGTCTATTTACACCTTTAAAAACAATCCTTTCACCATTTAATTTCATTACTCCATCTTTCAATTCAAATTTTCTAAATCCAACTTTACAACTTTCGGTTTCAATCAAATTTCCTTTCTCATCTTTTAGCATCAAGACAAGTGTGTAGAGATTTGGAAACTCGGCACTCCATTTTAAAGGGTTTTTCACATGTTTCAAAGTTTCAATATTAAAGAAATGATTTTCATTTATGAGAAAATCTACTTTAATTGGTTCATCAAATATTGCTTTTTTATCTTTATCGTAAAGCATTCCTTCAACTGTATATGTTCCAGGATTTTCCTTAAAGTAATTCTTAATTTTAGCTTTAATAATGAGATTTGCATCTTTATATTCTTCATCTAAGTCTGTTATTACTGTAAAGTCATAGATATGAACCTTTGGCGTTGAGTATAAGTATACATCTCTAAAAATACCACTTAATCGCCAAAAATCCTGATCCTCTAACCAACTAGCGTCACTCCATCGATACACTTCTACTGCAAGTTTATTTTCTCCATCTACTAGATAAGGAGTGAGGTCAAATTCAGCAGGTGAAAAACTATCTTCGCTATAACCAACAAAATCCCCGTTTACCCATAAATAAAATGCAGACTCGACTCCTTGAAAGCTAATATAAACAGGTTGATTTTTCCATTCATTTGGTATAGAAAACGTTCTTATATATTGACCAACTGGATTATATTTTGTAGGTGCAAAAGGAGGTTTAAGTTCTTCTTTACCAACCCATGGATAAGTTACATTGGTGTATTGGGGATAATCATAACCTTGTAATTGCCAATGTGATGGTACTTTTATTTCATCCCAGTCACTATAGTCATAATCTTTTTCATAAAAGTTCTTTATCCTTTGTTCAGGGTTTTCTGAAAAGTAGAATTTCCACTTTCCATTTAAAGAGAGATAAAATTTAGATTCATATCGATTCCCCTCTAAGGCTTCCTCTAATGTATGATAAGGCATTAAAGTTGCATGAGGTTCCATACGGTTAATTTGGAAGATTTCTGGATTGTTATTCCATTCTGGGTATCCATTTTTTGGTGGGTTATATACAAATTTTTTTAACACTTCTCTTTCCACCTTTCGTAAGATTTAAATAATAGTTATACCAATGAAAGAAAACTAAATCTATTAAAATCGAAGGAAGAACCTAATCTATATAACAGAGGAAATTTTAAGTTACCCAAATCTAGGGATCAAAAATCTATTCTTCTAATTTTTCTTAAACTTTATTTACTCCACTTGGTGTAAACAATTTTTCTAATATTAGTGTAAATGCTCCTATGGCTTGGGCATTTTTACCTAAATTAGAAACAACGATTGAAACCGCCTCTGCTGATGTAGATAATGCCCGACGTTCAACAGTTTCTTTTAGAGTTTTTAATATAAAGTTTCCCGCTCCTAAAACCCCTCCACTTAAAATAATCTTCGATGGGTTAAATGTATTAATTAAATTGGCAATGCCGATCCCCAGATACCTGCCAGTATCTGCCAAAACTTCTTTAGAGAGAACATCCTCTTCAAGTGCTGCTCGATAAATCATTTCACTCGTGAGTTCATCAATATTCTCTAACCAATCTAGCAAGATGGTTTCTTTTCCCAAACGTATGTGTTGACGCATTCTAGAAACTATTGCTGGGGCAGCTGCCAAAGCTTCTAAACACCCATAATTCCCGCAACTACACTTTGGTCCGTTGATATCGATCGTGGTATGACCTACTTCACCCGCTGTAAACGAAGTACCGTGGTAAAGTTTGTGATCTATTATAATTCCAGCACCAATTCCTGTTCCCACATTTACACAAACAAAATTACTGATATCTTTTCCTTGGCCAAACCAGCTCTCCCCTAGAGCAAGAGCTCGTACATCATTTTCTACTTCAACATTCATTTGAAAAATTTGTTCTAAATGGGACTTAATAGGAATGTTCCGCATATTTAAATTAGGTGCAAAGATAGAAATCCCTTTTTCAGGATCAACAAGACCATGCATCCCTACCCCAATGCCTAAATAGGAACTCCTATTCTTTCCCGTTTTTTCAATAAGATCTCGAACAGCTTTTGTAAGTAAGTCTAGAAACTCTTCTACCGTTATCCCTTTGGCAACCGCTTCTTCTGTCTCTTCAATAACAGTTCCATCTAAAGTGGCTACGACTCCTTTAATCTTATTAGCCCCGCCATAAACGCCAATCACATAAAAGGCTTTGACATTCAATTCTAATAGGATCGGTTTTCTCCCACCTGTTGATTCTCCCAATTCCTTTTCCACAATAATCTTTGATTCCAATAATTCACCCACAATGTTTGTTACTGTTGGAGGAGTGAGGGTTGTTAATTTAGCAATCTCAGCCCTAGAGATGGGACCATGCTCCCGAATCACATTTAAAATGGTTGCTTTATTTAATGCTTTCATTCCTTGAAAACTGCCAATTTGCATCGAATGAGACAAACTTTATCACCTTCCTAGCGGATGAGAATATCAGGCCGTTGATAGATCTTCCCTTCTTTTTCTACGGTTAGATAGACCCAATTTCCCGTATGTGTCAAGAATTCATTTTCTTGTTCACCAACTAAAATCGTGTCCTCTGATTTAATTCCCCGAATTGCCGGATTCCAAGCAAACGCTTGGTTCACATGAACAACTCCCACACTTGTTGGTGTGGCCAAAAATTCACGGGAAGCGTAACCTGTTGGTCCTCCTTGGTGAAGAAAATGCCAGTCATCTCCATGGCCAACTTGACGATACATATCAATTCCCTTTTGGAAAATCTCTTTAATTGGAACACCTGGTCTAGTGGCTAAATTAAATGCTAGATCAATTTTTACCAATTTTCGTCGGTTTTCGTCAATTTCTTTTGGAAGAGAACCAAAGTGAACAAATCGGGTTGCATTGGTAACAAGTCCCCATTTTTCCCCACATACTACTATCATCGCATACCTGTCCAATTTTTTCTCTGTTGGGATGGGATGACGATATCGGTAAATACGTTCGTCTGTTGCAACAAGAAGCACTTGTGGATTGATCCCTTTAGCCATTAATTTTTTTGCCAAAATGGCTTGAATTTCAAATTCACTCATACCCCGTTCAATTTCTTTCGCCGTTGATTCTAATGCATGAGCCGTTGTTTGTGATAACTCACGATAATGTTCAATTTCAAAAGGCTCTAAAACATAAGCTAATTCAGCAAGTTTTTGACTAATCTCTTTTCCTTCAATACCGCTAATAGTATCTAATGGAACATCTACTCCTATCCTTTTTCCCTTTACCATTTTACGAATCGTTTCTTCTGTTCCCTCATACCACTCAGGACTAATCATCTCAAACCTGAGTCCTTCTAATTCTTCTTCTTCAATGCGTGCAGCTTCCATCTTTGTAGTAATGCAATATTGACGATCTGGAAAAATCAATAAATCAGCTACGCCCATTTCTGTTGTTTGCACAATATGATTTACCTTTCCCCCTGTTACCCAGGAAAAACTTCTTCGTTTCCTTAAAAGAACAGCGTCTAATCCTTCCATTTCCATTAAATTGCGTAATTTTATAAGACGCTCTTTTACAATAGTCTTCCTATCCATTTCATTTCCCCCAATTCATATTCTTTGACAAAAAAAAGATTATTTATTAATTTAATTAATTTAATTTGATCATATCCCCTTTTAACTAATTTGGCAATAAAATTTTTGAAAGGTGTATAACGTAATAATGTAATAAAGAAAAAACCGTGCTTATCTATAACACGGTTATTTCTATTGTCTATTGATTATTAATCTTTCTTTTCCCTTATCTTAGGCAAAATCTTTTTCATATCGATGGTACGTTTCTTCTCCCAAGTAGATGGATCGTTTTCATCAAACTGCTCTAAAAAATCAATCACCTCTTTGGTTAAAGGAGTTGGCGTGGAAGCTCCTGCCGTTACGGCAACAGTTTTTTTCCCTTTTAACCATTCGATATCCAATTCGGATAAATCCGCAATTCGATAAGCAGGAACTTTCGCGATCTCTTCCCCAACCTGTGCGAGGCGATTAGAATTATTACTTCGTGGATCACCAACGACAATGAGGAGGTCGCTTCCTTTGGCTTGTTCAGCTACAGCCTCTTGTCTGGTTTGGGTAGCCATACAGATCTCATTATAAACTTCTGCATAGGGATACTTTTCTAAGACTTTCTTCACAATATGAGCAATATCCCATTGGCTCATCGTGGTTTGATTCGTAATCAAAATTTGATCAGATTTTAGATTTAATTTTTCAATGTCCTCTTCTTTTTCAATCAAATGAACATGGTCAGGAGCAACACCAATCGCTCCTTCTGGTTCTGGATGACCTTTTTTCCCAATATAGATAACTTCGTAGCCCTGCTTTGTCTTTTCTTCAATCAAAATATGTGTTTTCGTCACATCTGGACAGGTTGCATCGATTACAACAAGTCCTTTTTCTTTTGCTTTTTCTCTTACTTTTGGTGAAATCCCATGTGCTGTGAAGATTACCGTTCCATGGTCAATCTGATCTAATAATGCTAAGCGGTTATCTCCGTCTAACGTAATAACGCCTTCTTCTTTAAACGCTTCTACTACATGTTGATTATGCACTAGCATTCCTAATATATATATCGGCCGAGGTAAAGATTTATCCATCGCCGCATTTTTCGCTATTACCATCGCATCAACAACCCCGTAACAATATCCTCTCGGAGATATTTTAATTACCTTCATGAATTTACCTCCTATTATTAGCCTATCCCTTATTGTAGCATCGATCTTAGAAAACACAATTCTGTTCTTTTCTTTAAAAAAGAAGTTATTCCTAGCATAAAAAATGCTCATCTTTCATAAAAAAAGAAGGTGAACATTTTTTTAAAAATTTTGCCATTTCATATTGTCAAATTAAGCTATACGGAATATAATAATTCTTAATTAATATGTCTTTTTTAGTTAATTAGTATAGCATATTTTCGAACTTTTTATTTAAATAATATCATTAATGATTTAGGGGAGGATTTTTTCATGGGATTAAAAATGGCTGATTTAAATTCGATCTTAGAAGGAACCACCGTTTATTACAACTTATCTGTACCAGAAATTGTTGAACACTCCATTAAACGTGGAGAAAGCATGTTGACAAAAACAGGAGCCATTCGTACAACGACAGGAAAATATACAGGTCGTTCCCCAAAGGATCGTTTTATTGTTGATGAACCCGAGTATAGTGCTAAAATCTCTTGGGGAAAAGTAAACCAACCTATCTCTCCAGAGATTTTTAAAAATCTTTATAATAAAGTTTTAAACTACTTAAGCAACAAAGAACTGTTTGTCTTTGATGGTTTCGCAGGGGCAGATAAAAATTACCAACTTCCTATCCGCGTTGTTAATGAATATGCATGGCAAAACCTCTTTGTTCATCAACTCTTTATTCGCCCAACTAAGGAAGAATTAAAAACTCATCAGCCTGAATTCACTGTAATTGCCGCACCTGGTTTCAAAGCCGATCCAAGCGTTGATGGTACCAATTCTGAAGCATTTGTTATCATTAATCTGAAAGAAAAAGTAGTTCTCATTGGTGGAACCGAATATGCGGGTGAAATGAAGAAATCGATTTTCAGTGTGATGAACTACTTATTACCTCAAAGAAATGTTCTTTCGATGCATTGCTCTGCAAATGTAGGAAAAGACGGCGATGTTGCTTTATTCTTTGGTTTATCTGGAACAGGAAAAACTACCCTTTCTGCTGATCCCAATCGTTTCCTTATTGGGGATGATGAGCATGGTTGGTCAGAAGATGGCATCTTTAATATTGAGGGTGGTTGCTATGCAAAATGTATCCGCCTATCTGAAGAAAATGAACCACAAATATGGAATGCGATTAAATTTGGTACTGTATTAGAAAACGTAGATATCGATGAAAATCGTAATTTAGATTTTGATAGTGACCGATTAACAGAAAATACCCGTGCAGCTTATCCATTACATTATATCCCTGGTGCCGTTATTCCAAGTAAAGCTGGTCATCCTAATGTAGTGATCTTCTTAACGGCTGATGCATTTGGCGTATTGCCGCCAATCTCTAAACTTACAAAAGAACAAGCAATGTACCACTTCTTATCTGGATATACGAGTAAATTAGCTGGTACTGAGCGTGGTGTAACGGAGCCTGAAGCAACCTTCTCCACTTGCTTTGGCGAACCATTCTTACCATTATCTCCAACGGTTTATGCCGAAATGTTAGGAGAAAAAATTACGAAACACAATGCGAGAGTTTATCTTGTAAATACGGGCTGGTCTGGTGGACCATATGGTGTAGGACAACGAATGAAAATTGCTTATACCCGTGCAATGGTTACAGCCGCCATTAATGGATCGATTGAAAATTCAGAGTTTATAACAGATCCAATCTTTGGGTTACAAATCCCAACACAAATTGAAGGTGTTCCTTCTGAAGTATTAAATCCTAGAAATACATGGGCAGATAAAGAAGCATATGATCGACAAGCTAAAGACCTTGCAAGACGTTTCAATGAAAACTTCAAAAAATTCTCCCATGTCTCTGACGAAATTAAATCGGCAGCACCCTTAGTAAAATAGTCCAAGTTAAATAATCCAGACACGAGAAAAGAACCATCCCCAAGGTTCTTTTCTCATTTTTTATATCGCCTTATATAGCATTCAATGGCTAAGAATAGGCTGCTTTCAATTGATTTTAGCACACCATTCACTTCTTAAAACTCATATTGAATCGTTTTACCTGCATACAATTTTTGAAAACTAGTTGTAAATATTTGTTGAAACAAATACTCAGCCACACCTCCTGTACAATGACCTGTGATTAGTTTTTCTACTCCTAATTCTTTTAAACTCTCTGCTGTTTGAATGATTCTTTCTTCAGAAGCAGTGAGTAAATGAAATCCTCCAATCACGGCATAGGGTTTTTCTCCTCTACTCAAATGAATTCCATGTTTCACAATATTGACGATACCTGAGTGAGAGCAACCTGAGACAATGACTAATCCTTTCAAAGTTTTCATATAAATAGCACTATCATCTTCGATTAGATCATCTATCCATTCCCCATTTACTTCCGTTTGTAATTGAATCGTTAAATCTTGCTCAAAATCGGTCACTCTTGGTACTTGCCCCATAAAAAAAAGGTTATCGATTACCTCAAAAGATTCTTTTGTTAAATACCAAACTCCACCTAATTTTTCTGCAATCTCTTTTGTTCGGTCATTTTCCATTCCAATATTGGTACTTTTGCCTTTATAGTATGATTTTTTGAATACGAGAGGATGGGCCACAATCGGTAAGTCCTCTCTTTGAATCTTTTCTAAGATTCCAAGAAGTCCACCCGTATGATCATAGTGAGAATGAGACAAAACGATTGCATCGATTTTTTCTAATGGGACTGACAAGCGCTTAGCATTAAATAAGATCGGTTCATGGTAAATTCCTGTATCAAATAAGACGCGCTTCACTTCCCCACTTTGATAAAAAATTTCAATAAAAAAGGAGATTCCATGTTGAGCGAGACACCGACCACCCCCTGCATAATCATCTGCAAGTGTAACGATTTTGACCTTTTTTACCCCACTCATTACATCCCACCCTTTTCTTTTTAATAAATACTTTATTCTTGAAATCAATTTAATTTCCTCTTTTATCAAAATCTTTTACTAGAACAATAGGTTTTATATTTTTTTGCAAATTCTACTATACTTCTATTCCATTCTGATTTAATATATAGTTGTCATGTGTAAAGACAATTATATATACAAAAGAGTGGGGGTAAAAACGATGAATTTGAGTAAAGAGTTTAAAAAACTAATCGGGATCGCTGGTTTGGGCTGGGCATTTGATGCCATGGATGTAGGTTTACTATCATTTATCATGGTTGCATTGACAAAGGAATGGGGATTAAGCTCCTATCAAACAGGATGGCTTGGATCGATTAACTTAATTGGAATGGCAATTGGAGCAACTATTGGTGGCATTTTAGCAGATCGTATAGGAAGAAAGCCTATCTTTCTTTATACCTTATTATTGTTCGGTATTGCAACAGCAGGTAGTGCATTAGCCACTGGTTTTGCGGTGATGTTTGTCTTTCGTTTTCTGATCGGACTTGGTATTGGTGCTGAACTACCAGTTGCCTCTACCCTCGTAAACGAACATGCACCAAAACATATGCGTGGCCGAGCTGTAGTAATCTTAGAAAGTTTCTGGGCCGTTGGTTGGTTATTAGCTGCTCTTCTCGCTTATTTTGTGATACCTAACTTTTCTTATGGGTGGAGATTGGCTTTAATTATTGGCGGAATACCCGCAATCTATGCTGCATTGATACGTAAACAAGTACCAGAGTCTCCAGTCTATCTTGAAATTCAGAAAAAAGAAAAACAAAAGAGGAAAAACGAAACAATCAACCTCTTTAAGCATTATAAAAAAGAAACCATCACTCTATGGACCATTTGGTTTGTGATCGCTTTTTCCTACTACGGAATGTTCCTTTGGTTGCCTTCTGTTCTCGTCGGTAAAGGATTTACGATGATTAAATCGTTTGAGTATGTATTTATCATGACCATTGCCCAATTACCTGGATATTTTCTTTCTGCTTATCTCGTGGAAAAATGGGGGAGAAAACCTGTACTCGCTACTTTTTTACTTGGTACGGCTGCTAGCGCATGGTTATTTGGAGGAAGTGAGCAACAAGCACAACTTCTTCTGTGGGGATTACTACTCTCTTTCTTTAATCTTGGTGCATGGGGCGCTTTATATGCCTATACACCTGAAAACTACCCAGCCGAAATTCGCGGTACAGGTTCAGGTTCTGCCGCTGGATTTGGCCGAATCGGAAGTATTATTGCTCCAATTTTAGTCGGAATCCTAATTGCAAACCAAGTAAACTATCAGATCATTTTCCTTATTTTCACAGCAACAATTATTATTGGCGTTCTTGTTTTGTGGTTCATCGGTAAGGAAACAAAAGAGGTTAATATAGGCTTGTAAACCGTACTCGGTTTTACAAGCCTTTTTATTTATCCTTATGGTTCCGTTGTTTTGATAGGATGATTATTGACAAGTATATCTTTTTCCCTTTCTCGAACCAAAATAATAGCCAAAAGAACGAGTAACATTCCTATGACCTGAAGCAAAGTTAGCTTTTCACCAAATTGAAAAACACCAAGCAAAGCGGCCACAACGGGTTCAATAGTTGAGACGATTGATGCACGACTCGACTCTAAACTTTCCAACCCTTTCGTATACAGAATATAAGCAAGTACAGTTGGTAAAAAACTTAAGCCAATCATATAAATCCATGCCGCTTTTGCTGAAAATAATTCCATCGATGTCCAAAAATGAGTCATAGGAATTATTGCTATACTCGCAAACACAAATGTATAGAATGTAATCGTCAATGTATCATATTTAGATAATGCAGCTTTTCCAAAAATACTATACAACGCATAGCCAATCCCTGAACCGATTCCTGCCATTAGCCCTTTAGGAGAAATGTTTACTTCCTGCTCAAAAAGACCAATGACTAAAGTGGTTCCAATCAAAGTGATTAACAATGAGAAGATTTTACCTTTTGTTAAAGTTTCTTTAAATATGATCCAAGAAAGAATCGTGACAAACGCAGGAGCAGTATATAATAAGACAGCGGCAACAGATAAAGATACTTCTTTTATCGCGGTAAAATAGCTCCAATTAAAAAAAACAATGCTGAAGATTCCTGTTCCTATAAAATAAAAACTGTCTTTCCATGCGATTTTTAACAATCTTCTATCCTTAAGCACAATATAGATAAGAAGAAAAAATGCTGCAATAATCGCACGAACAGCCACAACTTGAAGCGGAGAAAAGTGATATTTATATAGTCCCTGAACAAAAAAACCAATCAATCCCCATAAAATTGCACTCAAAATAACAAATATATAGGCCTTTTTCATCGTTCACCTCTAATTCTTTTTTTCCCTTTTTTCCCTAGGAAATAAAGAAGAACCTCCGTCCTTTTATCCCATTATATACCATAATTTTTTAAAAATGTTCTTTAGAGACAAAAAAAGAGCCGAATCTAATGATTCAACCCTTTTCACATAAAAATGATATTCAATTATGGATGGGTCATCGATTGTAACGCTTGTGCACATTCATGAATGTGACGTGTATAGTCCTCTACAAGTTGACGTGCAATCACACCATGGGCATCATCAACCAATCCATCGGTTCCAATATTGACGACATTCACTTTTACTTCTCTTGGATCTAAATAGGTTACACGAAAGTCAAAATGATACCCTTGTCTTCCCTTGGTATCGATATGAACCAATAAAGAATTTGGCGGATCTTCCAAAGCTTTAACCTCTGCAGAATCGGAGGGGTTCAAATAATCAGGAAGGGTATCATTCCATGCAGCAACTAGTGTATTTAAATCGACGTTCAATTGATTTTGGTTGCTCATATACAACACCTCCACTTTTTTAGGGTGTTGCAAGTAAAAGGCTTTTATGCGATTTACTGGTATAAATGACAGGCCACAAAATGATCCTTTAAAAAGCAAAAATAACGGTTCTTTTTCTGTCTCAGAATCGATGATTTCTTTCAATTTTAAATATTTTTCTGGATTAGAGTTATTAGTAAGGTAACGAATAGATCGACGATAGAATCGTGTGGGGAAAGCTAAATAGGAGAAAAAAATCCTCCATTCCATATCATTGATTGGGGTAGATAATTTTGATTGGTAGCCATGAAGGAATGTAAAGACCATGTTGGAATCCCAATCGTAGGGTTTTGCATGATGTTCAAGAAAATGTGCAAGGTCCTTTACCCGTTCTGCATAAGATAATGTCTCAAAATCGATAAACCAAACCTCCCCTTTTTGATCCAACATGATATTTCGGTGTTGCAATCCCCCGTGGCATAAAGCGGCTGACTCAGGATGAGAGGATAAAAGTTTGTTATAATTAATATTTTGGATATATTGATAAGCTAGGCTACAACGTTCAAGTAAAAAATCTAAAATTTTCACTTCTAATGAATGGGAAGATTGGTATAAAAATTTCTCTTTCATTTTCGTAAGTTTTTGATAAGCTCTAAAGAGAAATAATGGACGTTTTCCCCATTCATATCTGAGACTATCTTGCTCTGGTCTAATTCCTACCGTAGCTTGATGAAAATCAGCTAAGGCTTCCCCTATTACTTGTACATATGGATAGCTATGATTAGGAAGCTCTTGTAGTTCAAGCCACTCCTCCATAAAATAATCCTTGTCTTCAAAGTGAATTAAATATTTTCCTTCTTTCGAACGTAAGAGTTTAGGAATTTTAATAAATCCATTTTCTCTAATCTTATTCAAATACTCTGCAATAAGAGGAAGGTCTGGCAACTCTTCAGCCCCTTTAAACCCAAAAGAGCCATGGGATGTATTCACTTTGTAGACTGCTCGAATCTTTTTCATTGAATAAACATCTATACCGTAATGCTCCTCAATGAGTGTTTTTACAATATTTTCTGAAAGGTCCACATTCGCTGAAAGCATCAAAAAACATCCTTTTACTTCAATTTTTCAGTTATTCTTCACAATCTAACAAAAAGTTGTTATAACTTCCATTTATTTTATGTGTGTTTATCCATTTTTGTCACTGCCAATATATCCATGATTCGATAAATAATTCTAGATACAAGTTTTCAAGCATGTCACTCCAGCCAAGTGCGTTTTCTTTTTATCCAATGACTATATCAACATTTTTGATCTGAAATGGGAAACAAGATCTAACTAGAACTAGAGAAGAAGCAATAGAATGGATAAAACAATAAGAGGGGAGAAACCCCCTCTTAATGGTTATGTTTTGATGTTCCTAAAGCTTTTTGCTCATTAAGGATTTATGTATGTTTATGTATGGTGGAGGCGAGGGGAATCGAACCCCTGTCCGAAAGCATCGCCACATCAGCTTCTCCGAGTGCAGTTACTTGAGGAAGGTTTCACTTATTCGACTGCCAAGTAACAAGCGTTCGAATAAGCTAGCCTGATTGATCTCTTCGGCTACCTCCAGGCGGAAGGTAAACCGCGTAGCCCATTACGTCTGAGCCCTAGCCATTCCACATGGGCGATAGAATGGTAGAGCCGCAAGCTGAATTAAGCAGCTAATGCGAGATTATTGTTAGCTTTGCCAGTTATTTTTGGCATCGCGTTTTTACGAGGTCGCTGCCCCTCGACTCGCTACTGATGCTCGATCTACTCCCGTCGAATCCAAAACGCCCCCATATTTAGTTTAATGCAACCAATAATATATCATAAAATCTATACTTTTTAAAGATGCACCTTTTGCCATCAATATTTTTGTTTTTCCCGAAGTGCTCTTGCCATTTCACGGTTTGCATCCCTCTTGGCTATCGCTTGCCGTTTATCGTATTGCTTCTTCCCTTTTGCCAAAGCCAAATCGATTTTTGCAAACCCATTACGCAAGTAGAGCTTTAATGGAATTAAGGAATATCCCTTTTCTTTCGTTTTTCCAATCAATTTGCGAATTTCTTCTTTATGAAGGAGTAACTTCCTTGTTCTTGTTGGTTCGTGATTAAAGCGATTCCCTTGTTCATATGGGCTAATATGCATGTTATATAAGAAAACTTCGCCATTTGCGATACGTGCAAAGCTATCTTTCAGATTGGCTTTACCTGCTCGGATCGATTTAATTTCGGTTCCAGTAAGCACGATACCCGCTTCATACGTATCTTCAATAAAATAATCATGGGTTGCTTTTTTATTTTGGGCCACTACTTTTATATCCTTTTTCCCCATACTCGTGCTCACCTCAATAAAAAAATTAAATTACCCATAAACATTATTTTATTATGAAAAACACTCTAATTCAATATAAATTTTTAAATAAAAGCAAAATCTCCCTTCAAATAAAGGGAGATAAAGATGAACTATTTTCTTTTCTTTTTCTTTTTCTTCTTAATAAGAAGGCTTTGGTCCTCATTTTCCCAACCTTTTTTCTTTTTCCCTTTCTTTCCTTTCCTCACCTTTTCAATTTCAATCACTTTTGGTCGGTTATTTTTCCGAGTTGCCTTCGGTTTCATATCTACCAATTCAAAATCGATCGTATGGTCATCAATATTAACATTGACCACTCGAACTTTGACCATATCGCCAATTCGATAGATTTTACCCGTTCGTTCACCAATCAATGCATACTGTTTTTCATGGAAATAATAATAATCATCAGTAAGATAGCTAACGTGAACCATTCCCTCGACTAAATTGTCTAACTCGACAAACATGCCAAAGGAAGTGACCGAGCTAATAATACCTTCAAATTCTTCGCCAATTTTATCTAACATAAACTCAGCTTTTTTCAGTTGTTCTGTATCCCGTTCTGCTTCCACAGCAACTCGTTCCCGTTCAGATGAATGTTCAGCTACGATTGGCATGAGCTCTTGAAAATGAGTATGACGTTCTGGTGATAGATTACCGTTTTCTAAGATTTCTCGGATGATCCGATGGATCTGTAAATCAGGATAGCGGCGAATCGGTGAAGTAAAATGAGAATAATAATCCACTGAAAGGCCAAAATGGCCCAAAGGCTCCGCATCATATCTTGCTTGTTTCATCGAGCGCAACAACACTGTACTAATGATCGTTTCTTCTGGTGTATCTTGGATTTCTTCTAATAAGGTTTGTAATGCCCTTGGATGAACCTGATTGCCAATTCCTTTTACTACATAACCAAAATTGGTGATAAACTCGGCAAAAGCAAACAATTTATCTGGATCTGGATCTTCATGGACCCGATATAAGAAAGGAGCCCGTAACCAATAAAAATGTTCAGCTACCGTTTCATTGGCAACTAGCATAAATTCTTCAATGATTTGTTCGGCAATAGAACGTTCTCTTTTTTTGATTTCGATGGGTTTTCCTTTTTCATCAACAATGATTTTCGCTTCATCAAAATCGAAGTCAATGGCACCTCTTGCCATTCGTTTCTTTCTTAAGATCATCGCAAGATCTCGCATCATGCGAAAATCCTCTATCAGATTTTGATAGCGTTGCATTAATTCAGGGGGTTCTTCTTCAAGAATACGCCGTACATCGTTATATGTCATCCGCTCATTCGTTTGAATTACACTAGGGAAAATATCATGATTAACAACTTGACCTTGAGGTGTTATCTCCATTTCACAACTCATGGTTAAGCGATTTACCCTGGGATTTAGCGAACAGATGCCATTAGATAAACGATGGGGAAGCATGGGAATCACCCGGTCCACAAGATAAACACTAGTTCCCCTTTTATACGCCTCTTTGTCTAGCGCTGACCCTTCTTTTACATAATAAGATACATCTGCAATATGTACGCCGAGTAAATAGTTGCCATTTTCCAAACGTTCGATGGAGACAGCATCATCTAAGTCTTTTGCATCTTCGCCGTCAATCGTTACCATTTTCTTATTCCGTAAGTCGCGGCGTTTTTTCATCTCTTCTTCTGTTGGTTCATCAGGAATTTGTTCCGCTTCTTTCAGTACTTCTTCAGGAAAGGCTTCAGGTAAGCCATATTTGCGAATAATCGAGAGGATATCGACACCAGGATCATTTTTATGTCCTAAGATTTCGATGACTTCCCCTTCTGGACTCATCCTTCCTTCAGGATATTTATTAATTTTCACTACAACCTTATGCCCTTCAACAGCTCCGTTTATCTTTGACTTAGGGATAAAAATATCTTGAAAGATGCGTTTGTCATCAGGGATGACAAAACCATAAAATTCCCCTTCAGTAAAAGTACCGACGATTTGATCATTTCCTCTTTTTAGAATGCGGACAATTTCCCCTTCCATCCGTGGTCCAGATGTTTTTTTACTTACCCGTGCTAATACAAGGTCGCCATTCATCGCCCCATTCATATCGGTCGCATGAATATAAATATCGGGTTCTCCTTTTTCTTCCTGAATGACAAAACCATAGCCTTTTGGATGGGCTTGTAGTCTACCTTTGATCAGATTCATCTTCTCTGGAAGACCATATCGGTTTGCTCGTGTTCTTACGATATCCCCATTTTCCTCTAATTGGTTGATAAGTTTTACAAACTCTTTAAAACTAGCCGCATCAGAAATCTCAAATACTTCCTCTAATTCTTTAATGGTCATCGGTTTATAAAGGGTTTCTCTCATAAATTCCAGTATATTTTCTCTTTTTATTTCCATCGTTCTTTCCTCATTTCATCCAAGAGATTTCTTATTCATTATCCTTTCCAAAAAATCGCGAATATCTGCATAAATTTGTTCCTTTTCGTAATCTAATGTCATGATATGAGATGTTTTTTCATACCATTTCATCTCTTTTTTCTTGGAAGCAACATGATCGAAAATAAATTGGGCACTTTTTGGTTGTACCGTTTCATCCTTTAATCCTTGCAACACTAGTACGGGAATGGTTACTTCGTTTAGCTTTTCTTTCACTTCCTGAATCAATTGATGAAGGCTTGCAATACAAGCGATGGGTGTACGATCATAACTATCTAAATATTCTTCGATATGGGGAGCTTTTTTGCCTGATTTGGCTTGATAAGCTTTGATGTATTTTATCCATCTTGCTAAAGCTATTCGTTTATCGTGAACATAGATGGGAGCAGCTAAAGAAATGACTGCTGCAAGAGGTCTTTCCGTTGCTAATTTAAGGGATAAAATGCCACCCATAGAAAGTCCAATTGCAATAATATGCTGATATCCTTTTTCTTTTAAATCATCATATGCTTGTAATACACTGTAAAACCATTCTTCTTTATTCGTTTTTGCCATCTCTTCCGGTGTGGTCCCATGGCCTGCTAAAAGGGGAGCAGATACTGTATATCCTTGTTGATGTAAATACTCCCCTAATAATCTCATCTCAGCTGGTGAACCCGTAAATCCATGGATCAATAAAATACCAACGGAACGATGTCCTTCATGGAAGAAAGGATTGGATTTTTTATACGTGTTTTTCATTTGCATTCCCGCCTGTTCTTCAGAAAAGAAAAAATCATCAACAAGCTGTACCACTTTTTCTTTTTCTACATCCAAGCAAATGAGATGTTTGGAGTTAGATAAAAAATGAAGATATTTTTCCTTTGATTGAATCGTTTGATAAATCTCCTCAGCACTTTTTGGATCCACTAAATCATCTTTTAGTCCCTGAATAATGAGAGTAGGGACTTTGATTTTTTTAATATACGGTTTTAACTCTCGAACCAGTCTACGAAAATGAAAGGTTGAAGAGACCGGTGTATTTTTTATTTTATACCAATACCGTTGATAATGATCCTTAATCGGCTGATGAATAAACCCTTCAAAAAAATCTTTGATCAACCTTCCCAGATTGATATAATACAAACTAGCACTAAGTAATACCAACTTTTTCACAGGATATTTCGTCGCTAAATAGCTTGCGATCATCCCCCCCATAGAGAAACCAATTAAATATAACTCATCAACTTGCTTTGCCATCTGTTCTACAGCCTCTTCTGCACTTCGGATCCAATCTTGCCAATGAGATTGTTTCATTTTTGATCGTTGTAATGGATAACCATGACCAGGCAAAACAGGGGTTGAGATAATCAATCCTTTTTTTTGCAAGTGTTTGGCTAGAATTTCAATTTCTCGGGGACTTCCTGTAAACCCGTGGATCAATACACAACCTTTTTTCTTCATAAAATGTCTCACCAACGATTATAGGTTTGTACATTCCAACGCTGCTTCTAACCTTACGGCTTTCCGTAAATAAGGTCGGTAGAAAAACTCACTCTAAAGAATCAGCTTAATCAGCTTATAGAACATAAAGGCCAATTAAAGAAAAAACAGCAAGTGTTTGCTTGCTGTTACCTTTTATTATGTCCAAAATTTTCTTATCCCTTAACAATATAAGCAACGGTTAGTGATAAGAGAATAAATCCTACAGCTAAAACAATCGTGGCTTTTTCTAAGATGGCATCCATTCCCCGAGCTTTTTGTTTCCCGAATAAATGTTCGGCTCCTCCTGTAATAGCACCAGATAAACCTGCACTTTTACCCGATTGCAATAAGACCGCAATAATCAGTCCTAATGAAAAGATCACTAAAAGGATTTTCAAAAATAAGGCCACCGTTTGCACCTCCCTCAGGTGTTTAACAAAATTAAAAATATCATATATAAGCCTAATATTCAAGTTTTTCGTTAGAAAAAGGGGTTAATCTCGATTTTTTCCTTAACCATGCGAATATGGTTGCTCCCATTAAGAGAAAACCTAAATACCCCATAATTGGATAAACTGTACCGACCAATTTGGAAAAGCCAAATAAGCTTGATACATAGGCTAATATTCCTGATGCAATCAAAGCATACTTAAATTTTGGGCTTTCGGATGAAACCATTCGAGAAGTAAACGTATAAAGCATTCCAACAGCAGTGTTAAAAATCATCCCTAAAATGATGATAGAAAGAATTGGCGCTAACCAGGGAAATTGTTGATTGGCTAAATATAAAGTAGGTAAATCAATTCCAGTCAATTGATCAAGATGGGATAACATTCCTAAATGAATGATGAGAACAAGGAGACCTAGGGTTAATCCTCCCATCATACCTCCCATTCCTAAGGTTCTCTTATCATAAGAAATTCTTCCACCCATTGTAATCAAAATTGGAGCTGTAGCCGCTAGATTATATGAAACATATAAAAAAGCACCAAAAATCCAATTACTTGCTGCAGCCTTATCAGGTTTGGCAAACGAAGCTAAAGTTGCAAAATCCTTATCCATCGTAAAATATGCACCAATTGTAATGATCAAAACGGCAATTAATAAAAAGGGTGTAAAAATACTAATCACTGATACCATTTTCTCCATCTTTAAAAGAAGAGTAAGAATTGTTAGAACTAAGATAATAATACTACCGATGGTAACAGGTACTCCAAATTGTTGATTTAAAACAGCTCCACCACCAGCTAACATAACTCCTGCAACACCAAACAAAAAGAAAGTAATAATGATATCCATTAACCACCCTAGATATTTACCGCTTATCAGATGAATGGCTTGTTTATGTGAGCTAGCATTCATACCTGAACCAATTTGAAGCAATTGATAACCAAACCAAGCAAATAAAAGCCCAGCAACGATTCCACCTAAGGTTCCCCACCAACCAAAGTATGTAAAAAATTGTAAAATTTCTTGCCCCGACGCAAAACCAGCACCTACCACTACTCCAACATATGCTCCTGCAATATTAAACATTTGCTTAACGTTCATCAAGTATCCCTCACTTCGTTAATTTTTTATAATTTTCTGATAATTTATGGAAAATTGAATGGCTTTTTGGCCATTCTTTTTTCACCCTTAAGGACGAAAGATCTTACTGTATAAAGTGTATTCTTCAATTTGTTCCAGATTCGGCTCAAAGCCAATTCCCGGACCATCGGGAACAATGATTTCCCCGTTATTCACTTCAACCTCAGGATGAATGATATCTTTCTCCCAATAGCGAGATGAGGCGGCCGTATCCCCTGGAAGAATAAAATTAGGCAGGGTTGTTAAAGCAATATTATGGGCTCTTCCAATTCCCGATTCGAGCATTCCTCCACACCAGACAGGTATGCCCTTTTCTTTACATAGATCATGAATTTTCTTTGCTTCTGTCAAACCACCTACTCGCCCAATTTTAATATTGATAATTTTGCAACTGCCTAATTGAATCGCCTTCCTTGCATCTTCAACCGAATGAATGCTTTCATCTAAGCATATGGGAGTTTTTAATCTTGCTTGCAAAGCCGCATGATCTATAATATCATCATGGGCCAAAGGCTGTTCGATCATCATAAGATTAAAATCATCCAGTTTTGCTAAATGATCCACATCATCTAAGGTATAAGCAGAATTGGCATCAGCCATCAACTGAATAGAAGGGAATTTTTCCCGAATTTGTTGAATAACCTGAACATCCCATCCTGGCTTGATTTTCACTTTAATCCGTTTATAACCTTCAGTTACATATTGATCTATGATCTTCAATAGATCGTCTATTGATTTTTGAATACCTATGCTAATACCAACTTCAATTTTCTCTTTTTCACCTCCTAAAGCTTTTGCTAATGAGATGCCCTGTTCCTTGGCATAAAGATCCCAAACGGCACCTTCTAATGCCGATTTCGCCATGTAATTTCCTTTTATATGAGCAAAACGTTGGGAAACTTCATCAGGATGGTTAATGGGTTCTTTAAAAAGTAAAGGAATTAAAAAATCCTCCATGATATGCCAATTGGTTTTTACCGTTTCTTCTTTATACAAAGGTTCAGTAAAAGCTACGGACTCTCCCCAGCCAGAGATTCCATCCTTATTTTTAATTTCTACAAGAATAAATTCTTTATCTTGTTGAGTCCCAAAACTCGTTGTAAACGGATGCTTTAGTCGCATTTTTAAATGTCGTAACGTAATGTGCTTAAATTGCATGATTTTCCCCTCTTTTCGTTAGAACATAAAAATTAACTCCATTTTGGTCGTCACTTGATAGCTTAAAGAAATCTGTAACTGCCCAACCTTTTTCAAAATAATAGGTAAATACTTCTCTCGTTTTCATTCGCCAATCGGATGCCAATTGAAAATCTAGGTGTTTTAATTGTTGAAATTTGCTAGGGATTGGTACAAAAAGGAAACCCTGATGTTGATCCAAGGATAAATGAAGTGACGTGGCAATAGGTAACCCAATATCATTCACTTTCCATTCGATCAAAGCATACTTAGAATTAAAATTCCGCTCATCAAATCTTACACCCTTACTTTTTTGTAAAACACGAATATCATTTAACCACCATTCTACTAAAAAACGATCAGAAGGAAGGCCTTGATTTAATGAATCATTCATTTCTCCATAAGCATTAGAAATATAAGTAGAAGTGATTGCGCCTAGTTTTCCGATATTTAAATAAGCGTTTACACTCTCTAAAGGATCATATGTCCATGTGATCAGTTGATAACCTAACTTTAAGGCTTCTTCTCTTTGTGCGCGTTTTAATTTTTCTCCTATTCCCAAATGGCGAAATTCAGGATGAATGGCTAACATATGGGAACAAAGATAAACTTCTTTGCCATTATAACCAGCAAAACTATATTGAAAACCCACTAACTTTTCATCATAATAGGCCCCTAATACTAATCCTCCATTTTTAACTGCCGTTAATGTCTGATGGGTTGGAACGACTTCAGACATACCCCATACCATTTTTTCAAGCTCTTGTACTTTTTCTAATTCATCAATTTGCTTTAAAGTACGAATTTCTAAAGATGTCTCTACTAAATGTTCAGTCACCATTTTTCCCCCTTTTAAAGGTATGAACAATTGCCCTAGCTAGAATTTCCGCGCCTGAAACTAATGCCATATGATTAAAGGTCATTTTCGGATGATGTAAACCAGGTTGAAGATCACTGCCAAGCCCTAGCATCGTCGCTTTAATTGATGGTCTTTGTAATGTATAAAAGTGAAAATCTTCTCCACCTGGCGTAACAATGCCTGGTACCAAATTTTCTTCGTTTAACGTTTCCTTTATTGCTTTTTCCATGATCTGTTTCGCTTCTTGATTCACCTCTGCAGCAGGAATCTTATTTGAAGGAACGATTTCAATTCTTGCTCCATATAAGTCCCCAATCCCTTTTAATCGGAATTTGACTTTTTCGTAAAGTTCATCTAATAGTTGATTGGTTTGGGCCCTTATATCTAAAGAAAATTCCGCAAAATCGGGAATAATATTTGCATTTTCTCCTCCAGCTTTTAACTGAGTCATTTTAACTGAAGCAGGAATCATTGGATCAGTATAAATGGAGTGGAGAGCTTGAATTAAATGAGCAGCAACGTCAATAACATTAACTCCTAAATGAGGTCTTGCACCATGTGCTGCTGTTCCGTAAATTTTGCCTTTAATCAAAAGTGCTGCCCCATTAAAAATAGCTGAACTTGCTTTTCCGAAAGGTAACTCCTGAATGGGGCGTAGATGGACACCATAAAGATAGTCAACGTCATCGACCACTCCTTTTTCAACCATTTTTAAAGCTCCGGTTCCATTTTCTTCTGCAGGTTGAAAAATAATTTTTAATGTACCATTCGGTTCAAATCCAATTACTTTTAATAATTCTACAGTTCCTAACACGATTGCCATATGTCCATCATGTCCACAAGAATGATTAGCTTGCCACTTACCATCTAGTTCTTGCCACAATGCATCAATATCTGAACGTAAAGCGACTGTTAAGCCTTTTTTATGTTGTTTTTGCTGATCCCAAATACCTACAACTCCTGTCATATCATTAAAAGTCATCGTTTTCAAACCTAATGACTCTAGGCGTTCTTTTAAATACATGGTTGTTTTAAACTCTTGCCAGCTGATTTCTGGATTCTGATGAAGGTAGTAAAAATCGTTCATGATTTTAGGCTTAATCATTTCAATACCACTTTTAATTTCCATAATTTTCTTCCTTGCTATCTAGAATTCGACTGAATTTCTAAAAATTTTTATTAGATTAAATTGATAAAATTTAAATTTATCTTATTTATGAAAACGCTAACAAGTCAATGTATTTGTAAAACTTTTTTCGACTTTTTTTACAATAGAATCAATTTTATGAATCATAAAATAAACGTGTGAGATAAGCCCCTCATTTACATCATAAAGCCCTTGGAATTGCCTAGTGATTCCAAGGGCTTAAAAGTCTTCTAAAAGATTTTTTGAAACTCATAAACTTCATATACGAGCCGGTACGTGTGATGGTGTGACGAAACCCCTTCTATTTTTCATATGGAATGTTACTGCATTTGACGCAATACCGTCTGTAAGATACCACCGTTACGATAGTATTCAATATCGACTACACTATCAAGACGGCAGATGACATCAAATTCAAACTGTGAACCATCTTGACGGGTAGCAACGACTTTTAATCTTTGACCTGGTTTTACATCATTATCTAAACCAAGAATATCAAATGTCTCAGTACCATCAATATTAAGAGACTTCCAGCTTAATCCTTCTGCAAATTGTAATGGAAGCACACCCATTCCGACTAAGTTACTACGGTGAATTCGCTCAAAGCTTTCCGCAATAACGGCTTTTACTCCAAGCAAGAATGTACCTTTGGCTGCCCAGTCACGTGAACTTCCTGTACCATACTCCTTACCAGCAATGACAACTAATGGAGTACCATCTGCCTGATACTTCATTGCTGCATCATATATTGGCATGACTTCACCTGTAGGAATATATTTGGTTACTCCCCCTTCTGTTCCCGGTGCCACTTGATTACGGATGCGGATATTCGCAAATGTACCTCTCATCATCACTTCATGGTTACCGCGACGAGAACCATATGAGTTGAAATCTTTCCGATCGACTCCGTGATCTAAGAGATATTTTCCTGCGGGGCTGTCTACTTTAATATTACCTGCAGGTGAAATATGGTCGGTAGTAACCGAGTCACCGAGTAAAGCGAGGACTCTTGCACCCTTAATCTCTTCAATATCACCCACTTCTTTGCTTAATCCTTCAAAGAATGGCGGGTTTTGAATGTATGTGGAATTTTCATCCCATTGATAAAGTTTTCCTTTTGGAACATCAATATTATTCCATTTCTCATTTGCGGTAAATACGGAACTATATTGTTTACGGAAGAGTTCTGGATTCATCGAAGATTTGATAGCTTCTTGAATCTCTTCATTGGTTGGCCAAATGTCTTTGAGATATACCGGTTGGTTATTTTGATCATATCCAATTGGGTCTTTCGTTAGATCAATATCAACAGTACCCGCTAATGCATAAACCACAACAAGTGGTGGTGAAGCGAGATAATTCGCTTTCACTTGTGCATGAACACGTCCTTCAAAGTTACGATTACCAGAGAGTACGGATGCAACAGTTAGGTCATTTTCTTCAATGGCCTTGCTTACTTCATCTGGTAATGGACCGCTATTGCCAATACATGTTGTACAACCATAACCAACAATATGGAATCCTAATTGTTCTAGCGGTTCAAGCAAGTTTGCGTTTTTGAGATAATCGGCAACGACTCGAGAACCAGGAGCTAAAGAGCTCTTTACATATGCAGGTTTTTTTAATCCCCTTTCTACGGCTTTCTTTGCTACAAGTCCTGCCCCTAGCATCACGCTTGGATTGGATGTATTTGTACAGCTGGTTATGGCGGCAATCACAACAGAACCCGTACCAAGGGTAGTCTTCTCTCCGTTTGGATGTTCGACTTCAACGCGCTTTTCAATTTCTTCTTCAGATAATCCCAGTCCGCCTTTATCAATTGGTTTGCGAATCACTTCATTCCAAGCTTTTTTCATCTCTGTTAAAAGGATCCGGTCCTGTGGACGCTTTGGACCTGCTAAACTTGGAACGACAGTTGAAAGATCTAATTCAATGGTATCGGTAAATACTGGAGGTTCCATTCCATCTTCGCGGAACAATCCCTGTTCTTTATAATAAGCCTCAACCAGTTGGATTAATTCCTCATCACGACCTGTGAGGCGCAAATAATTTAATGTTTCCTGATCGACTGGGAAGTATCCCATCGTTGCACCATACTCTGGGGCCATATTGGCAACCGTCGCCCGGTCAGCTAGACTTATGTTGCTTAAACCATCGCCATAAAACTCGACAAATTTGCCTACTACACCTTTTTTCCGCAACATTTCTACAACCGTTAAAGCTAAGTCGGTCGCTGTTGCTCCTTCAGATAATTGACCCGTTAATTTAAAGCCAATAACTTCAGGAGTTACGAAATATAGAGGTTGTCCAAGCATTCCTGCTTCTGCCTCAATACCACCAACACCCCAACCTACAACACCAAGACCGTCAATCATTGTCGTATGAGAGTCTGTACCTACTAAACTATCGGGAAATACCTCGGTTTCCCCATCAACTTCTTTGGTTAAAGCTACTTTTGCTAAATACTCTAAGTTCACTTGATGTATAATTCCTGTCCCAGGTGGCACAGCGCGAAAATTATCAAACGCATCTTGTGCCCATCGAAGTAACTTATAACGTTCCATGTTTCTTTCAAACTCAAGATCCATGTTATATTGGAATGCATCATCTGAACCAAACTTATCAACCATAACTGAATGATCGATGACAAGATCTACTGGAACAAGGGGATTGATTTTCTCCGGATCGCCACCTACATCTGCCATTGCTTTTCGCATCGAAGCAAGGTCAACAACAGCAGGTACACCCGTAAAATCTTGCAAAACAATCCGTGCTGGTTTAAAAGGTACTTCTTTGTCTTTTCCTGCCCCTTTATCCCAGTTTGCTAATTGTCTTACATGTTCTTCTGTAATCGCCTTACCATCCAATTGACGTACAGCTGCCTCAAGTAACACCTTAATAGAAAAAGGAAGTTTTGATACGTTGCCAATTCCTTTTTCTTCTAAGGCTTTGAGAGAGTAATAAATATACGTTTTGTCTCCCACTTGAAGGCTTCTTTTAACAGAGAATACGTCGTTATTTGCCATGCTTTTCCCCTCCTTATTAATAATGAAAAGAACCGTTTCACTTGATGAAACAGGGTTCCTTTCTTTCTCTTATCGTTTTTATTATACATGTTTTTTGTCAATTCGGATATATCCTTTTTTTCATATTTTTTTTAATTTTTCTCTCTTTACACTTCTATTGATGTCCCCTATAATTTATTAAACAAAATTTCGTTTCATACCTTAAAAAGAATGGAGATAAGAAAACATATGGAAAGAGAAGCAAATGAAAAAAAATCTATTGTTCGAGCCGTTGACCGATCCTTAGATATTTTACTTTGTTTCCTGCAACACAAAGAATTAAACTTGACAGAAATCGCTCATCTTGTATCCCTTCATAAAAGTACCGTTTTCCGTTTAGTGCAAACTTTAGAAAATAAAGGATTTCTCATTAAGACAATGGATACAGAAAAATACCGCCTCGGTTATAAAATTTTAGAGTTATCGGCAAATATTGTGGGGAAAAATGATCCAGCAATTTTGTTTCTCCCTGAAATGCAATCTTTAAGAGACAGAATTGGCGAGACTATTAGTCTTTACATTAAAGATGGCTATGAACGATTACGGATACAATCGGTAGAAAGTCAATTACCGATCCGAAGAGTTGCACCAGTAGGGGCCAGAATGCCTCTTTCAGTTGGCGCCTCAAGTAAAGTTTTAGTCGCCTATTCTGATTCCGGTGAAAAACAACAAATCCTTCAATACTTAAAGGAAAATGAACAAATTGATTTAGAACAATTTGAAAAGCAACTCTCGAAAGTAAAAAACCAAGGATATGCGACCAGTTTTGAAGAACGGGAACAAGGAACCTCTGCGGTCTCTGTACCTATCTTTAGTCATTCGGGGAAAATCCTTGCCGCATTAACTGTCTCAGGACCCATCAATCGATTAACATACCGGAGAATTAAGGAGATTATCCCTATACTTGGAGAAAGTCAAAAACGTTTAAATCGTTTAATCCATCTATAAAATATGTCGAAGGTGCTGTGATAACATAAGCGATGGTGGGAGTTTTTTTTTATTAAAGGGTCATACTAAAAAAGAACAAGATTGATCTTGTTCTTTTTAAATGGGTTTAAAAACAATGACAGGAGGTTCTCTCATTGGCAGATAAAAATCCAAAAGCAAAAGATTCCCTGTATGAAGGCCGAGATAAAATGTTTATGGATATTGATCGAATGACAAATGAAGGATTGGGTGGGGGCTATATCGCCGCAAAAAATGTCAATGGTTTGATTGAGGAATCGACTGTAGACACCATGAATATTCCTGAAGAATGATCTAAAAAAGAAAAAGAGCAAATTTTAGCAAAAAATGACCGCCGCTTAGAAGCCATTGAAAGATTTCGCGATGAAATTGAAGATGAAGTTCACGATTAAAAAACAAAGAGGCTGTCCCAAAAGTGAACTGCCCCCTGTCAAGTAGACAGTGGAAATAATTAAAATCATCTAAGCGGCTTTGGCTCTATATTCCATAGGGCTGAGGCCGTTTAGTCGTTTCTGAAGTCGTTCATCAAAGATTCCATTGGTGCATTATCAATACACCTGCCCACACGTGACATACTATGAGTCATCTTTGCCTTATCAATTCTTTTTTTAAATCCAAGCGAAGTATATTGAAATCCACGGTCACTGTGAATTAATGGTTGTTCTCCCTGTAACGAGGCAATGGCTTGATCTAGCGTTTTAAACACCAACTGATTATTGTTCGAATGGCCCAGCATGTAACTAACAATCGAACCATCATATAAGTCAAGAATCGCACTTAAATAAGCTTTCTTAGAAGATCCATATTTGAGTTCTGTGACATCAGTGACCCATTTTTCATTTGGTTTACTTGCTTTAAACTCTCGGTTCAACACATTTTCAGTCACATGCTGAGGTGACGAACGAGGATAATGCTTTCTCTTTCTTCGAATGACAGATTGTAGGCCAGAAACTTTCATCAGTCGATAAATTCTCTTGTGATTAAAGTTTTGATTGAATATTCGATTCATATGTAACGTCATTCGACGGTACCCATAAATGCCATTAACTTTTTCATGAAGGGCCTTCATCTCTTTTATGATTTCCTCATTCTGACGTTCTCTCTCAGAAGGTGTGCGATGGATCCATTTGTAGTAAGAAGACCGCGCGATCCCAGCGATATCACAAAGTAGAGTAATAGAAAAGCCTTCTTCCTCATGTAACTTTTGAATAGCTATATATGTATCGGGAAATCGTACCTGGCTTATTCCCGCCTCCTTTCGAGTTCCTCTAACTTTTTTAAGAATGCGTTTTCTGCTCGTAACCGTTC